>NZ_RAWL01000194.1:0-15707 GCF_003668885.1 Corallococcus sp. AB049A
ACCGACGGTCGTCCCGGCGCTCCCGAACGACTATTCCCCCAAGGGGGACAGCGGCTGCGGATGCGGGGCCGGTGCGGGAACGGCCTCCGGGCTCTGGCTGTTGGTCGGGGTGATTGTTCAGCTCCGACGTGCGCGCGCGAAAGCGGCCCACGCGAAGCGTTGACTCGGCGGGGGCACCTGCCTACGGTCGCCCGCCTTCTTTACGAGATTCATGACGGTGGGCCGCGAAGGCCCACTCCTTCAAGGAGACGAGACACACCATGGCCATCAAGCTCGCCATCAACGGCTTCGGTCGTATCGGTCGCTGCATCCTGCGCGCCGCGCTCAGCCGCAAGGAAGACCTCGAGATCGTCGCCATCAACGACCTCGACAAGCCGGCGGCGCTGGCCCACCTGTTCAAGTACGACTCCGTTCACCGCACGTGGCCGGGCGAGGTGAGCCACACGGACAAGGGCATCGTCGTCAACGGCAAGGAGATCGCCGTCACCGCGGAGAAGGACCCCTCCGCGCTGCCCTGGAAGAACATGAACGTGGACGTGGTGATGGAGTGCACCGGCCGCTTCACCGCGCGCGACGCCGCCGCCAAGCACCTGGCCGCGGGCGCCAAGAAGGTCATCATCTCCGCGCCGGCCAAGGGCCCGGACATGACCATCGCGTACGGCATCAACCACCACGAGTACGACCCGGCCAAGCACCACATCGTGTCCAACGCCTCGTGCACCACCAACTGCCTGGCGCCCATCGCCAAGGTGCTGGTGGACAACTTCGGCATCGAGAAGGGCCTGATGACGACGGTGCACAGCTACACCAACGACCAGCGCATCCTGGACCTCACCCACGACGACATGCGCCGCGCCCGCGCCGCCGCGCTGTCCATGATCCCCACCAGCACCGGCGCCGCGAAGGCCATCGGTGAGGTGCTGCCGGCGCTCAAGGGCAAGATGCACGGCCTGTCCGTCCGCGTCCCCACCCCGAACGTGTCCCTGGTGGACCTGACGGTGAACACCTCCAAGAAGGTCACCGCCGAAGAGGTCATCGCCGCGATGAAGGCCGCCGCTAACGGCGCGCTCAAGGGCGTGCTCGAGTTCAGCGACGCGCAGACGGTGTCCGTGGACTACAACGGCAACCCGCACTCGGCCATCTTCGACGCCACCAACTGCTACGTGATGGGCGACAACCTGCTCAAGGTCATGGCCTGGTACGACAACGAGTGGGGCTTCTCCAACCGCATGGTCGACACGGCGAAGTTCCTCGTGTCCAAGGGCGTGGCGTAAGCCTCACCGCACTGGCACCCCAGGCTGACCGAGACAGGCACAAGGGACACCCAAGATGATCCGCTACATCGATGACCTGCAGTTGACCGGCAAGCGCGTCTTCATCCGCGTGGACTTCAACGTCCCGCTGGAGGGGCGCCGCGTCACCGACGACACCCGCATCCGTGAGGCGCTGCCCACCATCCGGCGCGCGCTGGAGATGGGCGGCAAGGTCATCCTGGCGTCCCACCTCGGTCGGCCCAAGGGGCCGGACCCCAAGCTGTCCACGGTGCTCGTCGCGGAGAAGCTCGCGGAGCTCCTCGGCGGCAAGCACGAGGTCATCCACGCGGACGACTGCGTGGGTGACAACGTGAAGAAGCAGGTGAATGACTTGAAGGCGGGCCAGGTCCTCCTCTTGGAGAACCTGCGCTTCCACAAGGAGGAGGAGGCGAACGACGAGGCCTTCTCGCGCGAGCTGGCGGCGCTGGCGGACGTCTACGTCAACGACGCGTTCGGCACGGCGCACCGCGCGCACGCGTCCACGGCCGGCATGGTGCCCTTCGTGAAGGAGAAGGCCGCCGGCTTCCTGATGCGCAAGGAGATCGAGTACCTGGGCGACAAGGTCCTGCGCAACCCGCAGAAGCCCTTCGTGGCCATCCTGGGCGGCTCCAAGGTGAGCGACAAGATCAAGGTCATCGAGAGCCTGCTGCCCAAGGTGGACGCGCTGCTCGTGGGCGGCGCCATGGCGTACACGTTCCTCAAGGCCCAGGGCATCGAAGTGGGCAAGAGCCGGGTGGAGGAGGGCGACAAGCTGGCGCTGGCGGCGAAGCTGCTGGACACGGCCAAGCGCCTGAAGACGCCGCTGGTGCTCCCCATCGACCACATCGTGTGCGCGGACCTGGAGGGCAAGGGGCCGGTGAAGGAGACGCCGGATCAGGTCGTCCCCGCGGACATGATGGGCCTGGACATCGGCCCGAAGACGCGCGCGATGTTCACGCAGCGCATCCGCGACGCGAAGACGGTGGTGTGGAACGGGCCCATGGGCCTGTTCGAGGTGGCGAAGTTCGCGGAAGGCACGCGCTCGGTGGCCGCGGCGATGTCCATCAACAAGGACGCCACCACGGTGATTGGCGGCGGTGACAGCGCGGCGGCCGTGGAGCAGATGGGCTACGCGGACAAGATGAGCCACGTGTCCACGGGTGGTGGCGCGTCGCTGGAGTTCCTGGAGGGCCGGGAGCTGCCCGGCATCAAGGCGCTGGAGACGAAGTAGGGCACCCACGCGGTACGCACCGGGGGAGACACCACGATGGCTCGTCGGAAGATCGTCGCTGGCAACTGGAAGATGAACAAGACGGTGCCGGAAGCGCTCGCGCTGGTGCGGGAGCTTCGCGGCGCGGTGGCGGCCTTGGGCGACAAGGTCGAGGTGGCCATCGCGCCCCCGTTCGTGGCCCTGCAGCCGCTGCACATCGCGCTGGAGGGCGCCCCCCTCCAGCTGGCGGCGCAGAACTGTCACTGGGAGTCCTCGGGCGCCTTCACGGGCGAAATCAGCGCGTCGATGCTGGCGGAGCTGGGGTGCGCCTACGTCATCGTGGGGCACTCGGAGCGCCGGCAGTTCTTCGGCGAGACGGACGCCACGGTGAACAAGCGGGCCAAGGCGGTGAAGGCCGCCGGCATGACGCCCATCGTCTGCGTGGGTGAGACGCTGGCCGAGCGCGAGTCGAACCAGACGCTCACGGTGGTGGAGCGCCAGGTGCGCGGCGCGCTGGAGGGCTTCTCCGGGGCGGACGTGGCCACGTTCGTGCTGGCGTACGAGCCGGTGTGGGCGATTGGGACGGGCCGGACGGCGACCACGGCGCAGGCGCAGGAGGTCCACGCGGCCATCCGGGGGCTGCTGACCCGGATGTACGACGAGGGGACGGCCGAGCGGGTGCGCATCCAGTACGGCGGCAGCGTGAAGCCGGACAACGCGGCGGAATTGCTGGGGCAGCCGGACGTGGACGGGGCGCTCGTGGGGGGAGCGAGCCTCAAGGCGGCGGACTTCGTGGCCATCGTCAAGGCGGCCGGCTGAAGCCGGCATCCCCGTTAGAAGTTGTCACCCGTTGACCACTTTGTGTAGGTTGCGCCCTCTTTTCACGGAGCGTTGGGAACACCCATGCTGACCTTCTTCACGATCGTGCACGTCCTGCTCTGCGTGTTCATGATCTTCGTCATCTTGCTGCAGCCGGGGAAGGACGCCGGCATGGGTTCCGCCCTCGGTGGCGGCGCCGCGACGAGCGCCTTCGGTGGGCGCGGCGCGGTGACCTTCTTGAGCAAGCTGACGGGCGTCTGCGCCGGCTTGTTCTTCCTGACCTCGCTGGGCCTGTCCTTCGTGGGCCTGCGCGGCTCGGTGGCCGCGGGCGGTTCCGTGGCCACGCCGCCGGCGAAGACGGCCCCGGCGACCCCGGGCGCCACGACGCCGCCTCCGGCGAACCCGGGCGCGGTGGAGCAGGAGCGCACCGCGACGCCGCCGGCGGAGAGCCAGCAGGCTCCCGCGCCGACGACGCCTGCTCCGGCGCCCGCGCAGTAGCCGTCAGGAAGCATCGGATTCACGCGACCGTTGAAATGGTTGTTGCGTGAATCCACGGGGTCCGGTACATGGACCCCGCCGAAACGCCCAGGTGGTGGAACTGGTAGACACACCATCTTGAGGGGGTGGCGCCGAAAGGTGTGCGGGTTCGAATCCCGCCCTGGGCACTCCGAACAAGAGCCTCCGAGTCGAAAGACTCGGGGGCTTTTGTCGTTTCTGGGCTGTGGCCTCCGGGGCTTGTCCGGGGTGGCGCGACTTCTGCCGACTGCCCCGGCCCGCTCCTTCCGCCAGTGCAGTCTGTCTGATCGATGTCGGCGAGTGTTGCGGCCTCGCTGGCCTCGTAGGCCCCCATCATTCCCCTGCGGAACTTCCCCTCTGTGATGCGCATCCTCGCGAGGAAACGGAGTGTGCGGAGGCCGCGCGGGTCCTCCGGCAGGCTTATGCCTGTGCCGCACCGGATTAATGAGGCACGAGGTCGGTCTCAATCAGGCTGGTTGCTTGTGCAGCAAGTCCCGCCGAGCTTGGCTCTGCGAGAGGACGTCGTGGTGCTTCGGCGACGAGTGCTCGTTCTGCGGTCAATCTGGACAACCGTGGCCACTTGATCCGAACCTCCGAGTGCGGCGGCCACGCGGCCGCGCTGACCAGCTTTGACCAGGACCCCGTTCGTGAGCGCTCTCCAGAAGATCCTCGGCCAGTTCCGTGCCACCGCCGTCACGCCGCGTGAGCGTGGCACATACTTCGAAGAGCTGACGGTCGCGTACCTCAAGAACGAACCCGCGTACCGAGAGCTTTACCGCAGTGTCGAGACCTACGCTGCCTGGGCCGAGCGCCACAAACAGGACAAGCGCGACGTGGGGATCGACCTGGTGGCAGAGACCATCACGGACGAGGTCCATGCCATCCAGTGCAAGCTGTACGCGTCCGACTACCGCATCCAGAAGGGCGACATCGACAGCTTCTTCACGGCAGCGGGCAAGAAGCCGTTTACGCACCGGATCATCATCAGCACAACGGACCTGTGGAGCGAACACGCCGAGGAGGCACTTCGCAACCAGCACATTCCGGTAACAAAAATCGATCTAGCCACTCTTGAGAACAGCTCTATCGATTGGACGCAGTTCGCTCCGCGAAAGCAGCTGGTCCTCAGGGCGAAGAAGCAACTCCTTCCGCATCAAAAGGCGGCCCTGAAAGCGGTGTCCGCCGGGCTCAAAGAGCACGACCGCGGCAAGCTCATCATGGCGTGCGGAACGGGCAAGACCTTCACCAGTCTGAAGATTGCCGAAGAAGCTGCTGGCGAAGGTAAACGCGTACTGTTCCTCGTTCCGAGCCTTGCACTTCTGTCGCAGACCCTCACCGAGTGGACGCAGGAGAGCCAAACGCTTCTCCAGAGCTTCGCCGTCTGCTCCGATTCGGAAGTGGGCAAGAAGCGCAGCAAGGACAACGACGTCGTCCAGACGCTTGTTCACGAACTCCAATATCCGGCGACCACGAGTGCCTCGCGGCTCGCGACGGAAATGAAGAAGCGCCATGACGCCAAACACATGAGCGTCGTGTTCTCGACCTACCACTCCATTGATGTGCTTCACGAGGCTCAGAAGGAGCACGGACTTCCCAAGTTCGACCTCATCGTTTGCGACGAGGCGCACCGCACGACTGGCGCCAAATTCGAGGACGAGGAGGAGAGCCAATTCGTCAAGGTTCACGACGACAAATACATCTGCGGGAATAAGCGCCTGTATATGACGGCGACCCCTCGGATTTATGGCGACACGGCCAAGGCCACTGCCGAGCGGGACAACGTCGCCCTCTGCTCAATGGACGACGAGAAGCTGTACGGGCCGGAGTTTCACGTCCTCACATTCTCTGAGGCAGTGAAACGAGGCCTGCTCGTTGATTACAAGGTCATCGTACTTGCCATCGAAGAGTCGCACGTCAGCCGTAGAATTCAGAATCTCTTGAAGGACTCGAACAACGAGCTGCGAGTCGACGACGCCGCGAAAATCATAGGCTGCTGGAAGGCGCTCTCGAAGCATGGGCTCGAAGAAAACCTCACAGATGACCATGCCCCGATGAAGCGGGCGGTCGCTTTCTGCCAGGTCATCGAGCGCCAGAGGGGAGCAAAGGTCCACAAGGTCGGATCGAAAAACATCGCCGAGATGTTTCAAGCAGTTGTCGAGGCCTACCAGGAGAGCGGAACGGCACCCAGCGATGATGCAGCGTCGACGCATCTGCGGTGTGAGGCCGCGCATGTGGATGGCAGCATGAACGCCTCCGAGAAGGAGGCGAAGATCAACTGGCTCAAGTCGGAGACGCCCGAGGACACGTGCCGCATCTTGAGCAACGTGCGGTGCCTCTCGGAGGGCGTCGACGTGCCTGCCCTTGATGCCGTTCTCTTCCTCACGCCCCGCAACTCGCAGGTGGACGTCGTGCAGTCGGTCGGGCGCGTGATGCGGAAACCCGCCGACAGCAGCAAGAAGCGCGGATACATCGTTCTCCCCGTCGTCATCCCTGCGGGAGTCGAGCCACATGACGCCCTGAACGACAGCCAGACGTACAAGGTCGTGTGGCAGGTCCTTCAGGCCCTGCGGTCTCACGATGACCGCTTCGACGCGATGATCAACAAGCTTGATCTCGAGGCGAAGGACCCCACGAAGATGGAAGTCATCGCGGTTACAGACAGGGTAGCGAAGCGATCGCGCGCGAAGAGCGCCGACGATAAAAAGAAGGCCGCGAAGAGGGCCGCCAAGGCCGGACACAGCATTGGAGTCGCAGAGAGCACGATCAGTTACCCAGTACAGGACGAACTCGAATTCGAGATTGGTGAAATCGAGCATGCTATCTACGCCAAACTCGTCCAGAAGGTCGGCAATCGCCACCACTGGGAGGACTGGGCAAAGGACATCGCGAAGATCGCACGCACGCACATCGACCGGATCACCGGCATCTTGGAGGACGTCAAGAACACGCGTGAACGCGAGGCGTTCGAGCAGCTGGCAGAGGAACTGCGCGACGACCTGAACGACAACATCTCACGGGACGAAATCATCGAGATGTTGGCGCAACATCTCGTGACGAAGCCGGTCTTCGAGGCTCTCTTCTCCGGTCATAGCTTCGCCGCCGAAAACTCGATGTCCCGTGCAATGCAGGGCGTCCTTGACGCGCTCCACGAGCATCGCATTGAGAAAGAGGCGAGCACACTGGAGGCGTTCTACGATTCCGTGAAGATGCGCGCTGAGGGAATCGAGAGCGCCCAAGGCAAGCAGAAGATTGTTGTCGAACTATACGACAAGTTCTTCCGCAATGCGTTTCCGCAGATGTCAGAACGGCTGGGAATTGTTTACACGCCGGTTGAAATTGTCGACTTCATCCTGAAGAGCGTCGATCACATTCTTAGCACGGAATTTGGGCAGACAATTGGCAGTGAGGGCGTGCATGTTATTGACCCGTTCACTGGCACCGGCACGTTCATCACCCGCCTGATCCAGAGCGGACTAATCGCCAAGGACGACCTGCAGCGCAAGTATGCTAAGGAAATCCATGCGAATGAAATCGTCCTGCTCGCCTATTACATTGCGGCGATCAACATAGAGGCGAGCTACCACGGGATTGTCGGTGGGGAGTACATGCCCTTTGGGGGCATTTGTCTGACCGATACATTCCAACTCTACGAGAAGGATGATCTCGTCTCAAGAGTTCTGGCGGACAACAGTGCGCGACGGAAACGGCAGAAGAAACTCGACATTCGGGTGGTCGTCGGGAACCCCCCCTACTCCGTCGGCCAGGACAGTGAGAACGACAACAACGCAAACATTGCCTATCCGTCTCTCGACGCCCGCATCGCCGCGACATACGTGTCGCACTCCGATGCCAAACTCGCGAAGGGCAACTATGATAGCTATATCCGTGCCATTCGGTGGGCGAGCGACCGTATTGGAGACCGTGGGATCGTCGGCTTCGTTACGAACGCTGGGTTTGTCGAGGCCAACACCACCGACGGCCTCCGCCGATGCCTCGCTGAGGAGTTTACCAGCTTGTACGTCTTCCACCTCCGGGGAAACCAGCGTACCTCGGGCGAACTCTCCAGGAAGGAAGGCGGCAAGGTCTTCGGCAGTGGTAGTCGTGCCCCGGTAGCGATCTCATTCTTCGTGAAGAATCCGATGTCAAAGGAGAGAGGCGCCATCTACTTCCGAGACATCGGCGATTACCTCACGCGCGAGCAGAAGCTTGCGACCGTCGCGACCTTTGGCAGCGTTGCCGGTATTACTGCTGCGAACGGGTGGACCCGCATCACCCCCGACGCGCACGGTGATTGGCTCAAGCAGCGTGACGAGGGTTTCAGTCGTTTTCTCGTGATGGGTAGCAAGGAAAAAAACGACTCTTCATTGCGGCTGTTTGAGAACTTCTCACTCGGTGTCGTCACAGCACGCGATGGTTGGGCGTTCAACGCATCGAAGCGCGGTGTTGCTGAGAACATGGCGCGGATGGTTGCGTTCTACAATGCCGAACTTACGCGCTTCAATAAAGCTCACCCGGACCTTGATAAGAAGGGTCGCGAGCCAAGAATCGAGGCGTTCATCAGTACTGATCCAGTTAAAATCAGCTGGAGCCGGGCGCTGAAGAACGAGTTGGCGAAAGGAATCGCCTTGGAATTCGACGAGGGGCGAATCGTGCCGAGCCTTTACCGCCCCTTCACGAAGCAGTGGCTATATTTCGACCGCAAGCTTAACGAGATGGTCTACCAGATGCCCCGAATTTTCCCACACGCGACTGCGGGGAACCGAGCTATTATGGTCAAACAGCGCTGGTCTGGTATTGGACATCTTGCCTTGATGCTTGATGTTGTCTCGGAATTTCAGATAGATGGTGGCGCGCAGTGCTTCCCGCTTTATCTCTACGATAGCGATAGCGATAGCGATAACGACGCGGACGAAGGCGATAAGTCGCAGAAAAAACTTTTCGCCACCGCTAAGAAGATGCCTTCTGGCCTCGTGCGGAGGGACGGCATCACCGATGCAGCGCTAGAACACTTCCAGGCCGCCTATCCAGGCGAGGCAATCACGAAGGAAGACATCTTCTACTACGTCTACGGCATTCTTCACTCGTCCGATTATCGCGAGAGATACGCTGACAACCTTGGCAAAGAACTCCCACGTATCCCCCGCGTGAACAAGGCCGATGACTTCTGGGCGTTCAGTCGTGCAGGCCGCATGCTCGGCGACCTGCACGTTGGGTTTGAGCAAGTTGGGGAGTACCCAGTTCGTATCGAAGGCCCGGCCAAGCCCACCGGTGCAAGCTACCGCGTCGAGAAGATGAAGTTTGGTAAGGGCAAGGACAAGAGCGTCATCCATTACAACGACTTTGTCACTGTTCGCGACATCCCGCTGGATGCTTACGAGTACGTTGTGAACGGCAAGCCGGCGATTGAATGGGTGATGGAGCGCCAGAGCATTACCACCGACAAGGCGAGCGGCATCGTGAAGGACGCGAACTCCTGGGCGAACGAGACTGTTAGAGATCCGCGTTACCCGCTATCTCTGCTGCTGTGTGTCATCACTGTGAGCCTTGAGACGATGAAGATCGTCAGGTCACTTCCTGCCCTGGAGATTCTGGACGAAGGTATGTCTTCAGTTGGAGCGAGCGCCTCGGTTGCTTGAAACAACTTGGCGCTACCAGCGGCCTTCGGGGTTCGGGGGAAGGGATTGCCTCAGGCACGCTACCTGGGCGGTGCAGAGGCGCGTTAGCGCTTCCTGGGCGGGAAGCTCTACGCGACGGGAACGGGGGCACACTGCTGTTCCCGGAGAACGACGGTACTCTGCGGCCGAGAGCCTTCGCTGCCGTGGGCACGGGGTGGACAATGCGCGCTAACGTCCTGCTGCTGGCCCTTGCCGTGCTGGCGACAGGTTGCGTCTCGGTGCCGCCCACGCCTCGTCCAGGCGCGAGCCTGAGCTACACGGAGCGCCCAGCCGCCAGTCCAGAGTGGGCGCAGTCGCCGCGCGAGGTGGTGCCTCCCACTCGGGCCTCTCCGCGGACGTCCCTCGCGGCTTCCGGGGAGCGAGCGCGGCTGGCGCGCCACTGGAATGTCCGCGAGGAAGCGGCGGGCGAGGGCTCGCGAGCAACGGCAGGATCCGTGGGCGGCAGTCTGTCTCGCCGGGACACGAAGCAAGACGCCTGGGAGAAGCTCCTCGTGGCCGCAGGCCTGGAGGCCCAGGACTTGCGGCCTGTGGCCGTTGAGAGGCTGACATCCATGCAGGCCGCGCGGCTGCTGGGGCAGTTGATGCAGAAGCCCGTGACGCTGGGCAACTTCCCTCCCCGAATGGCGGCTGCCTTCCTGCTGCGCGAGGTGCTGGAGGGCGGCGACGTTTCGCGAGAGGAGCTGCTGCGCCGGGTGGAGCGCTTTTCCCGCGAGCAGGTGGCTGTCCTCCGGCCGGATGGCTACCTCGCGTGGGCCCTCAATGGAAACACACAGCAGAGGGTGGCACCCGTCGAATGGAAGAACGGCGCGTTTCGCGCGCACGGCTTCGAAGTGGGGCGCTTCTACAGCGGCAAGGGCGGTGTCTTCCGGCAAGTCGATGCCCAGCTTCAGGCTTCCGACTGGCGGCCTCTGGCCGAAGTGTACAGCGACGCGGATGTCGTCAGTCGCTCGCTGGATGGTGCACAGGATGTCTTCGTGGAGCTGTACCTCGCGCTGGGGCAGGCCCTCTCCCGCCCCATGGACAGCCTCGCGGCGTTGAGCAACCTGCCGGCCGGCGTGGCTGCGCTCATCGCGTCGTCGCCCGCGTACTGGGAGCGCTTCCGGTACATGACTCGGGGCGAGCAGATTCGCGAGGTGGCGCGGCTGACGACGAGCTTCATCGTGACCTGGGGCGCGGCCTCGGCCACGACGCGGACGTTGACGGGTGTGGCTGCTGGCGTCGAAGCCACGGTGCCGGTGCTCTCGCTTTCAGTGGAGGGCGCGCTGGTCGTCGAGCGCGTCACGGTGCCGGTGGGGCGCGCGGCATCGGTTTTGAGTGGAGGGCCCGGGGCGGCCATCATCCTTCAGCGGACCGGCACGGCTTCGGGGCAGCCCTCGTCCCCAGGGGAGCAAGGTCCGGGGCGGTGGGAGAATGCCAGCGAAAGCATGAGCGAGGCATCTCGCAAGTACCAGGCCCAGGTCACCGAGGCGCCGGTAGGCAAGGTCTACAAGGTCCAAGAGGTAAAATTCGACGGCTTCAAGATGGGGGTGCTCCTTGAAACAAAGGGGCCGGGCTATGCCCGGTTCCTCAAGGATGGGAGTTTCAGGACCTGGTTCCGAGGCGCTGACGGAATGCTTGAGCAAGCAAAGCGACAATTCAAGGCGGCCAGGGGCATTCCGATCCATTGGCATTTCGCGGAGCGCGAAGTTGCTGACGCCGTGCGGGACCTGTTCAGGAACGAAGGGCTTGGCACCATCAAGGTCGTATTCACCCCGCCGTCTCTGTAGGTGACAGCCCCAATGAACGAGAAATATTACCTGGGGGCGTACTGGCCGGGGCGGGTTGAGTCAGTCGAGTCATACGCTCGACGGGCCGAGGCCTTCTTCCGGCTCCTGGCGCCTGTCGAACCGACGTTCAACCGATGGTTCGAGAAGGCCGGGACTCGTGCCGCTGCGCTCAAGCACCCACTTGTGCCGAATGAGGAGTCGCTGCTCAAGCTCTTCGGGAAGAAGTACCGGAATGATGAGGCTGGCGTTTCTTTCTCTGCATGGAACGGAGAGCCTGATGGTGCAAGCACTGGCGTCAGGCTGTCCTGTGGATCCACCTCAGAACTCCTGGGGGATCTTTGCGTCATGGACCTTCCGACAGGAGGTGAAGCCAGAGAGCGCATTCTCACCGCGCCCGTCATTTCGCAGGCGCTTCGCGCAGCGGCTTTGGCTTGGGACCCTGGATGGGGCATCGCGACGTCTACGGCGCATCGAGACAGGGTGTCGGAGTTCGCGGTGCCGGGCACGTTCGTGGGCTGGGTCACGTACCTGTCTCGTCGTTTGGGTCCGGTGCCCCCGCTTCCCGCTCCAGTGCAGATCGAATTGGTCGAGGACAAAGGAACGCTGATCGTCATGTGTCCTGAGCGCTTCACGGTAAGCAATCCGGAGCACCTCGCGCTCGCCGAGCAGGTACATGACCAGCTCAACCGGGCGGGACTGTTGAAGCCGATTCAGCCCCAGGGCTAAGTACACCGGCACAGATTCGATGTGCCGGCTCGCGGATCCGGGAACTCGCAGCCCGGAAGATTCGCCCAGCCCTGCACCCCGCCTGGGGAGAATGTCGGCCCGGAGGCGGCGATACCGTAGTGGGACGTGGCCTTGGGCTCGCCCGCGCAAAGGCCTGATTTTATTGGCGCGCCTTGACGTGATTTGCAGGGTTCGAATCCCGCCCTGGGCACTCCGACAGAGGCCTCCGAGTCCAAGCGACTCGGGGGGCGTTTCTGGCCCAGGCTTCAGGGAGACGCGCACTGCCCGCTGCTTTGTGGCGGCGGATCCAGCCGGTATCGTCCGCGGCGGATGAAGCAGCCATGAGTGATTCACCTCGCACCGTCTTCCGGCAGGAAGCCCTGGAGCACCATGCCCGCCCCGAGGCCCGGGGGGGCCTGCTGCGCCTGATGCCGGGGTGGATCCACGCGACGTGGTGGGTCCTCGTGGGGCTGGTGGTGGTGGGCGCCGTGGGCCTGTCCCTCGTTGAGATCAACGACTACGCACGCGGCCCGGTGCTGGTGCGCGTCAAGGGACTGGAGGAGGTCACCTCCACGGAGGGGGGCCGCGTCAGCCGGGTGCTGGTGCGCCGCGGTGAGCGCGTCCGCGCGGGCCAGCCGCTGGTGGAGCTGTACGCGGGCGGTGAGGTGGCCGATCGGGAGCGGGTGGATCAGGAGTTCCGCTCACAGCTCGCCGCGTGGCTCCTGGAGCCGGCCAACCCGGGGACCCGGCAGGCGCTGGCGGGCCTTCGCGCCCAGCTGGAGCTGAGCGAGGCGCGCATGTCCGAGCGCGTGCTGAAGGCCCCTTGCGACGGCCGCGTCGGCGAGGTGCGCGTGCGTGAGCAGCAGTTCCTCCAGCCGGGCGAGGTGGTCGCCTCGCTGGTGCGCGACGGCGCGGAGACGTGGGCCGTGGCGCTGCTGCCCGGCCAGTACCGCCCACTCCTGCACCCGGGCCAGCCGCTGCGGCTGGAGCTCACCGGCTTCCCCTATTCCTATCAGATGCTGGAGGTCGCCTCCGTGAGCGATGACCTGGTGGGCCCGGCCGAGGTGCGGCGCCTGCTGGGCCCCGGCCTCAAGGACGCCCTCACCGTGACGGACGGCCCGCTGGTGCTGGTGGAGGCGAAGCTGCCCTCCGAGACCTTCCAGACGGGCGACGACACCTACGCCTACTTCACCGGCATGCCCGGCCAGGCCTGGGTGAAGGTCCGCGCTCGCAATGGCTGGGTGACCCTGCTGCCGGTGCTGGAGTTGCTCGGGAAACGCCGTGGCTGATCCTTCGTTCTTCGAGCGCTTCCCCGCGCTGGGCCGCCTGGGGGAGCGGCTGGGCCGCCGGCGCATTCCCTACGTGGCGCAGCTGGCGTCGGCGGACTGCGGCGCGGCGTGTCTGGCCATGGTGCTGGGCTACTGGGGCCGGCACGTGGGGCTGGATGAGGTGCACGCCGCTACCGGGCTGACCACCCGGGGCATCAGCGCGCGCACGCTGCTGGAGACGGGCCGCCGCTTCGGGCTCGTGGGCCGCGCGGTGCACGTGGACATGGAGCAGCTCCACCTGCTGACGCCCGGCGCGGTGCTGCACTGGGAGTTCCGCCACTTCGTCGTCTTCGAGCGGCTGGCGCGCCAGGGCGTGGACGTGGTGGACCCGAACTTCGGCCGGCGCCGCGTGCCGCTGGAGCAGTTCCGCAAGGCCTTCACCGGCGTGGCGCTGCTCTTCGAGCCCTCGGAGACCTTCGAGACGTCCGCGCCCCGCCAGGGGTCGCACCGCTACCTGCACCTGCTGCTCCAGGAGCGCCCCGCGCTGCTGCGGGTGGCGGTGATGTCGCTGCTCCTGCAGCTCTTCGCCCTCGCCTTGCCCTCGCTCACGGGCGCGGTGGTGGACCGGGTGGTGCCCAGCGGGGACACGCCGCTGTTGGCCACGCTGGCCGCGGGCATGGCGGCGCTGGTGGGCTTCCAGTTCCTGTCCTCGTTCGTCCGCGCGCACCTGCTCTTGCAGCTGCGCACGCATCTGGACGCTCGGCTGACGCTCGGCTTCCTGGACCACCTGGTCCACCTGCCGTTCTCCTTCTTCCAGCTGCGCTCGGCGGGCGACCTGATGAACCGCCTGAACAGCAATGCCACCGTGCGGGAGATGCTGACGTCGGGCGCGCTCTCCACGCTGCTGGACGGCAGCATGGTGCTGCTCTACCTGGGCCTGCTGCTGGCCGGCAGTCCCCGGATGGGCGCGCTGGTGTCCGGCCTGGCGCTGCTCCAGGTGCTGGTGTTCGTCTTCGCCAGCCGCCGCCAGCGGGAGCTGATGGCGAAGAACCTGGAGATCACCGCGTCCGCGCAGAACTACCAGGTGGAGATGTTCTCCGGCATCCAGACGCTCAAGGCGCTGGGGCTGGAGGACAAGGCCGTGCAGCACTGGTCCAGCGTCTACGTGGACGTGCTCAACGTGTCGCTGGAGCGCGGACGGCTGGAGGCGCTCACCGAGTCCATTACCAGCACCCTGCGCATGGCGTCCCCGCTGGTGGTGCTGGGCACCGGGGCCCTGCTCGTCATGGAAGGCCAGCTCTCGATGGGAGAGATGCTGGCGATGAACGCCCTGGCGGCGGGCTTCCTGCTGCCCATCTCCAACCTGGTGACGACGGCCTTCCAGCTCCAGCTGGTGCGCAGCTACCTGGCCCGCGTGGACGACGTGCTGCAGGCCCCCACCGAGCAGCCGCCCGGGACGCGCCACCGCGCCCACACGCTCCAGGGCCGCATCCAGGTGGAGAACGTGTCGTTCCGCTACGGGACGAACTCGCCGCCGGTGGTGCGGGACGTGTCCGTCACCATCGAGCCGGGCCAGTTCGTGGCCATCGTCGGCGCGTCCGGGGCCGGCAAGTCCAGCCTCGCGCACCTGCTGCTGGGGCTGTACCTGCCCTCGTCCGGCTCCATCCGCTTCGACGGCGTGCCGCTGGCGGAGATGGACCTGAAGGAGGTGCGCCGGCAGATGGGCGTGGTGCTGCAGAACCCGTCGCTGTTCCGCGGGGACATCCGCCGCAACATCGCCTACGCGGATCCGCTGCTGCCGCTGGAGACCGTGCAGGCGGCGGCGAAGCGCGCCCAGGTGCACGACGACATCGCCGCCATGCCCATGGGCTACGAGACGGTGTTGAGCGAGATGGGCTCGTCGCTGTCCGGTGGCCAGCGGCAGCGCATGGCGCTGGCTCGCGCCCTGGTGGGAAACCCTGCCATCCTCCTGCTGGACGAGGCCACCAACGCGCTGGACGCGAAGACGGAGCGCGCGGTGCAGGACGCCATCGCGGAGCTGCGCTGCACCCGCGTGGTGATTGCCCACCGGCTGAGCACCGTGCGCGAGGCGGACCTCATCCTGGTGATGAACGGAGGCCAGTTGGTGGAGCGTGGCACGCACGCGGAGCTGATGGAGCGCCGGGGCGAGTACTTCGAGCTGGTCTCCGCCCAGGAGGGCCCCCGGAAGGCTGCGGGCTGAGCGCATGCGCTTCGCTCCGGACGTCGTCGTGGACCTCACCCCGCTGCCCGACGTGGGAGAGCTGCCCTTCTCGGAGATTCTCTACGGGCTGCTGCGGCGGGGCTTCGAGCCCGGCGGCTCGCGGCGCCTGCTGGAGGACACCAACGCGCGGCTGAGGCGGCCCCTGCTGCGGCCCGGGGCCGTGGAGCTGTCTCTTATACAAATCTCCGAGCCC
>NZ_RAWL01000195.1:0-15675 GCF_003668885.1 Corallococcus sp. AB049A
GGGCTGGTGGGGCTGGCGGATCCGCCCCGGCCCGAAGCGGTGGAGGCCGTGCGCGCGGCGCGCGAGGCCGGGGTGCGCACGGTGATGATCACCGGCGACCACCCCACCACGGCCCTGGCCATCGCCAGGGAGCTGGGCCTGCTGCGCGAGGGCGAGTCGCCGGAGGGCATCGTGCACGCGCGGGCGACGGCGGAGGAGAAGCTGCGCATCGTGCGCGGCTGGAAGGCGCGCGGCGAGGTGGTGGCCATGACGGGGGACGGCGTGAACGATGCGCCGGCCCTGCGCGAGGCCCACATCGGCATCGCCATGGGCCGCACCGGCGCGGAGGTCACCCGCGAGGCGTCCGACCTCATCCTCACGGACGACCACTTCGCCAGCATCGTGGCGGCCGTGCGCGAGGGGCGCGGCATCTACGAGAACATCCGCAAGACGCTCGTGTACCTGCTGGCCGGCAACGCCGGGGAGCTGGTGCTGATGCTCGGCGCGTCGCTGCTGGGACTGCCCCTGCCGCTGCTGCCGCTGCACCTGCTCTGGGTGAACCTCGTCACGGACGGGCTGCCGGCCCTGGCGCTGGTCATGGACCCGGCCCCTCCGGACGTCATGCGGCGGCCGCCGCGGCGGCCCGAGGAGCCCATGCTGGGCCGGCGCGAGTGGACGGCGGTGCTGGGCACCGGCCTGCTGGACGCCGCCGTCACGCTGGGCACCTTCCTCTGGGCGCTCCGGCACCTGTCGCTGGAGGAGGCGCGCACCCTGACGTTCACCGTGCTGGTGGTCTGCCAGGTGCTGCGGGCCTTCGCCGCGCGCAGCGCCGGGATGCTCCACTGGGAGGTGGGGACGTTCACCAACGGGGCGCTGCTCGGGGTGGTCGCCTTCACGCTGGCGCTCCAGGTCGCCCTGCCGGAGGTGCCCCTGCTCGCCGCGTTCTTCTCGCTCGTCCCGCTGGCCGCCACGCACCTCCTGCTCGCGCTGGGCCTGGGGCTCATCCCGGTGAGCGTGCTGGAGCTGCGCAAGCTGGTGGCGCGGAGCCGGGGCCCGGCGAGGCGTTGAGCAAGGGGCTGCCCGGCGGGCCGCGCACGTCCCCGCGCCCGCCGCCCCGGGCGGGCCCTCAGCGCGGGAGCACCTGCTCGGCCCGGACCTCCGTCGCCTCCAGGGGCTCGCCCCGCTCGAAGCGGCGGATGCTCTCGAGCGTGGTGCGGGCGATGGCGCCCAGCGCCTCACGGGTGAGGAAGGCCTGGTGCGCGGTGATGAGCACGTTGGGGAAGGTGAGCAGCCGCGCGAGCACGTCGTCCTGGAGCACCTGCCCGGAGAGGTCCTGGAAGAAGACGCCCTCCTCCTCCTCGTACACGTCCAGCCCGGCGGCCCCCAGGTGGCCCGACTTGAGCGCCGCCAGCAGGGCCTGGCTGTCGATGAGCGCCCCGCGGCCGGTGTTGATGAGCATGGCCCCGGGCTTCATCCGCGCGAGCGCCGCCGCGTCGATGAGGTGGCGCGTGGCGGGCGTGAGGGGCACGTGCAGCGACAGGACGTCCGCCCGGGCCAGGGCCTCCGGGAGCGCCACGGGCTCCAGGTGCAGCTGGCGCGCGTCCTCCTCCTTCAGCCGCGGGTCCACCGCGAGCAGCCGGCAGCCGAAGCCGTGGAAGATGCGGGCGGTGGCGCGGCCGATGCGCCCCAGCCCCACCAGGGCCACCGTCTTGCCGGACAGGTCGAACCCCACCAGCCCGTCCAGCGAGAAGTTCCACTCGCGCACCCGCGCGTAGGCGCGGTGCACCTTGCGGTTGAGCGCGAGCACCAGCGCCGCCGTGTGCTCGGCCACGGCCTGCGGCGAGTACTCGGGGACGCGGACGACGGTCATCCCCAGCCGGGCGGCCTCCGCCAGGTCCACGTGGTTGAAGCCCGCCGAGCGCAGCGCCACCAGCCGCGTGCCCCCTCGCGCCAGCGCCTGGAGGCACGCGCCGTCCAGCCGGTCATTCACGAAGGAGCACACCCCGGGGAAGCCCGCCGCCAGCCCCACCGTCTGGGGCGTCAGGCGCGGCTCGAACCAGGTGAGCTCGTGGCCGAACCCGGAATTGGCCTCCTCGAAGGCGGTGCGGTCGAAGCGGTGGGTGTCGAAGAAGGCGATGCGCATGGGCGTGTCCCCCGGCGGCGCGCGGAGGCGGCCGTGAAGTGTCCTCGCCGGACTCTGCATCCTCCGTGCGCGGCCCGGACACCGGCCCCAAGGGCTGGGGGGCGCAAGCGTTGCGCGGTGCACGCCCCGGGCGTGCAACTCCTGCGGGGGCGCGCCGCGCGCGGGCCGGGACAGGACTGGCATGCATCCTGTAGAGCAAGGGGCATGGGCCGCGCGGTGGGGGGCCCGGGGCGCGATACGGGAGACGGAGGAAGCTCGATGGATGCCACGCGTGAAGAGGTGGGGGCGCGATGAGCGCGTCTCCCAAGGTCCCGGTCGCCATCGGGTGGTTCGCGCTGGGGTACTTCGCCTGCTACCTGCCCTACAGCGCGCTGACGAAGGCGCTGAGCCTGGGCGCCCTGCCGGGGATGACGGCGGGGCTGCCGGGCTTCGTGCTGCTGCCCTCCACGGCGCTGGCCACGCTCGTGGGGATGTTCGCGTACCTGGCGTGGAGCGGCGCCTTCCAGCACGCGGGGCGCCGGCGCTTCGGGCCGGTGAGCCTGCCCTGGCCGGGGCGCTGGACGTTCCTGTCGGGCCTGTGCACCACGGGCATCATCGCCACCACCACGCTGGCGTACACCTTCGACGGCACCTCCATCGTCTTCATGATGCTGCTGATGCGCGGCGGCGTGCTGGTGCTCGCGCCGCTGGTGGACGCGGTGAGCGGCCGTCACGTCACGTGGCCTTCGCGGGTCGCGCTGGGGGTGAGCCTGGTGGCGCTGCTCGTCGCGACGGGGCCGGGCGCGGACCCGCGCCTGTCGCTGGCGGCGGGGCTGGACTGGGCGGTGTACGTCGTCAGCTACTTCGTGCGGCTGCGCTTCATGAGCCGGCTGGCGAAGAACCACGTGCCCGGCGCGCGCGAGCGCTACTTCGTGGAGGAGCAGATGGTGGCCGCGCCCGCGCTCGTCGTCCTGCTGGCGCTGTGGGCCTTCGCGGGCGTGGGCGGCGCGGCGGAGCAGCTGCGCGAGGGCTTCACCGGGATGTTCTCACGGCCCACGCTGGCCGTGGAGGTGGCCGTGGGGCTGTTCTCCCAGGGCAGCGGCATCTTCGGCGGCCTGGTGCTGCTGGACGCGCGGGAGAACACCTTCACCGTGCCCATCAACCGCGCCTCCAGCGTGTTCGCGGGCGTGGGCGCGACGGTCGTGCTCTCCGCGTGGCTGGGGCTCCCCGGCGTGGGCGTCCGCGAGCTGGCGGGCGCCGCGCTGGTGACGGTGGCCGTCGCGGTGCTCGCGGCGCCGGGCGTGCTCGCGGCGCGGCGCAAGCGCACCGCCTCCCTGTCACTTCCCCCGGCCTCCTGATGCCCGCGCGCGACGAGGACTCCATGCACGTTGACCCCATCACGACCCTGGCGCGGCGGATGCTCCTGTCCCGCCGGGACGCGCTGCGCGCGGCGCGCGCGGACGAGGAGGTGGCGGCCCGGCCGCCCGTGCGCAGGGCGTGCCTGCCGCCGCGCGAACTGGAGGAGGTGGAGGCGGCGCTCGAGCGCATCGAGCAGGGCCGCTTCGGCGGCTGCGAGCGGTGTGGGGGCGCCATTGGCCGGCAGCGGCTGCTGGCCGTCCCGGAGGCGCGCTGCTGCCTGGCATGCGCGGACGCGCGGGCCCGGGACGCGAACGCGTGAAGGCCCCGGGTCCAGGTCTTCTGGTAAGCAGGGGCATGGCCCCAGAACGCATCCTGGTCGTGGATGACGAGGTGAACGCGCGGCGCGCCCTGGCCACCCTCCTGGCGGAGGAGGGCTACGAGGTGCGGGAGGCCGCGGACGGCGCGGAGGCGCTCGCCGCGCTCGCGGACTTCTCACCCGCGCTGGTGCTCACCGACGTGCGGATGCCGCGCATGGACGGCGTCACCCTGCTGCGCCGCGCGAAGGAGGAAGGCAGCGACGCGGCCTTCGTGATGATGACGGCGTTCGCCACGGTGGAGGCGGCCGTGGAGGCCATGCGCCTGGGCGCGGAGAGCTACCTCACCAAGCCGTTGGACCTGAACGCCGTGCTCGTCGTGCTGGGCAAGGCGCTGGAGACGCGCCGGCTGAAGCAGGAGGCGCGGCAGCTGCGGGAGCGGGTGGCGGAGCGCTTCCGCGTGGGCAACATCATCGGGGACGCGCCCGAGCTCCAGGGCGTCTACTCCCTCATCCACCAGGCGGCCCCCACGCGGGCCACGGTGCTCATCCTGGGGGAGAGCGGCACGGGCAAGGAGCTGGTGGCCCAGGCGCTGCACGAGCTCAGCCCTCGCAAGGCGCGCCCCTTCGTCAAGGTGCACTGCGCGGCGCTCAGCGAGAGCCTGCTGGAGAGCGAGCTGTTCGGCCATGAGAAGGGCTCCTTCACCGGCGCCCTGGCGCGCAAGGAGGGCCGCTTCGAGCTGGCGGACGGGGGCACCCTGTTCCTGGACGAGATTGGCGAAATCTCCCCGGCCGTGCAGGTGAAGCTCCTGCGCGTGCTGCAGGGCCGCGAGTTCGAACGCGTGGGCGGCACGCAGACGGTGAAGGTGGACGTGCGCATCGTGGCGGCCACCCACCGGGACCTGGAGGCGGAGGTGAAGGCGGGCCGCTTCCGCGAGGACCTCTACTACCGCCTCAACGTGGTGGCGGTGACGCTGCCGCCCCTGCGCCGGCGCAAGGCGGACATCCCCGCGCTGGTGAGCCACTTCATCGAGCGCTGCAACGCGACCCACGGCAAGGGCGTGAAGGGGCTGGCGCCCGGCACCCTGGAGGCGCTGATGAGCCACGACTGGCCGGGCAACATCCGCGAACTGGAGAACGCGGTGGAGCGCGCCGTGGTGCTCGCGCGGGGAGAGGAGCTCACGGCGGACGACCTGCCGCCCGTGCTGCGCGGCCCCCGTCCCAGCGCCGGGGGCGGCGACCGGCTCATCCCCGGCGCGACGCTGGCCGCCATCGAACGCGAGGCCATCCTGCGCACGCTGGAGATGGTGCAGGGCTCCACCACGCGCGCCGCGGAGGTGCTGGGCATCAGCGTGCGGAAGATCCAATACAAGCTCAAGGAGTACGGCGGCGGTGGCACCGGCCCGGACGAGGAGCCGGCCGCGCCTTGAGGCCCCGCGCGCAAGGAAGGGATTCACCATGGAAGCCGGACCTGGAGGCGTGACGGAAGACATCCTGGAGGAACTCCAGCGCTACGTGGGGTTCTCCGCTGACGACGGGGAGGCCCTGCGGGAGCTGCACCCCATCGCCTGCGCGCACTTCGAGCGCATCGCGGACGTCTTCTACCGGCGCATCCTCGAGCACCCGGGGGCGCGCGAGGCGCTGGAGGGCGGCGAGAGCCGGGTGGGGCACCTCAAGGTGACCCTCCAGGACTGGATGGGGTCGCTCCTGCTGGGGCCGTGGGACGCGGCCTGGTTCGAGCGCCGCTGCCGCATCGGGCGGGTGCACGTGCGCATCCACCTGCCGCAGCACTACATGTTCGGCGCCATGAACCTGCTGCGCCAGGAGCTGACGGCGGTGCTGGAGGAGTCGCTGCGCGGCGACCCCGCCCGGGCCGCCCGCCTGGGCCGGGCGCTGGGGAAGATCCTCGACCTGGAGCTGGCCATCATGCTGCACACGTACCGCGAGGACCTGCTGGCCCAGTCGGCCCGGTCCGAGCGGCTGGCGACCTTCGGACAGCTGGTGGGCTCCATCGGCCATGAGCTGCGCAACCCCCTGGGCGTCATCGAGACGTCGCTCTTCATCCTCAAGGGCCGCCCCGCCGCGAAGGAGGATGCGCGCGTGGTCAAGCACCTGGACCGCATCGGGGAGCAGGTGGAGGTGGCCAACCACATCGTCACCAGCCTGCTGGACATGATCCGCTCCAGCCCGCTGGTCCGCGCGCCGCTGCGGCTGGCGCAGGTCTGGGCCTCCGCGCTGGAGGCCGTCACGCCGCCCGCCCACGTGCGCGTGCGCGAGGAGGGACTGGAGGCCCTGCCCCCTCTGGAGGGGGACGCGGTGCAGATGCGGCAGGTCTTCGTGAACCTGCTGCAGAACGCGGTGCAGGCCCTGGGCGAGCGCGAGGGCGAGGTGTGGCTGACGGCGGACGTCCCGGAGGCCGGGGCGCGGCGGGTCCGCCTGGTGCTGGAGGACAGCGGCCCGGGCCTGGATCCGGCCATCCGCGCGCGCGTCTTCGAGCCGCTGATGACGACGAAGGCGCGCGGGCTGGGGCTGGGCCTGGCGCTCGTGCGGCGCATCCTGGAGCGGCATGGCGGCGGCATCGCGTACGCTCCCGCCGAGGCCGGAGCCGGGCCGGGAGGGGCCCGCTTCGTGATGGAGCTTCCCCTGACGCTGGAGCCATCCTGATGGGCCACTTCCTGTTGGTGGATGACAACCGGGCGTTCGCGGAGAACCTGGCGGAGATCCTCGAGGAGCAGGGCCACTCGGCCACCGTGGTGGACGGGGGCGAGGCCGCGCTCCAGGCCGCGCGCGAGGCGCGCTACGACGTGCTCATCACCGACATGCGCATGGCCGGGATGAGTGGCGCCGCGCTGGTGCACCACCTGCGCCAGCGAGACCCGGGGCTCGCGGCCATCGTCGTCACCGCGCACCCCGGGGAGGCCGAGCTCGCGCGGGCGCGCGCGGAGGGCGTGCTCGCGGTGCTGCCCAAGCCGGTGCCGGTGCCGGTGCTGGTGGAGCTGCTCGCGCGGGCCCGCCGCGACGGGCTCGTCATGCTGGTGGAGGACGACGTCCGCCTCGCGGACAACCTCACGGAGGTGCTGCGTGAGCGCGGCTTCACGGCCGTGGTCGCGCACTCGGTGCCGGACGTGGAGGGGCTGGAGTCCGTCCGCCCCTTCGCGGCGCTCGTGGACCTGCGCGTGCCGGGCGGCCCCGACGGCGAGGCGCTGCGCCGCGTGCGGGAGCGCTTCCCCGCCACCACCCCCTTCGTCGTCACGGCCTTCCCGGAGGCGCTGCCCGCGGACTTCGAGGGCCGGTGTGTCCGCAAGCCCTTCGACACCGGGGCGCTGCTCGCCGCGCTGGAGCAGGTGCACGGAGGCCGCGCGTGACGGGGGGCGCGGGGGAGCGCCCCCGGGTGCTGGTGGTGGATGACAACGCGGCGTTCCTGGACAACATGAAGGAGCTGCTGGAGGACCAGGGCTACGCCGTCTCCAGCGCGACGAGCTGCGCGGGGGCGCTGGAGCGGGCGCCGGCGGGCTTCGACGTGGCGCTGGTGGACGTCCGGCTGCCGGACGGGGAGGGCTCGTGGCTCGCCCCCCGGCTCAAGGCGCTGGTGCCGGACGGAGAGGTGGTGCTGCTCACGGGCCTGGGCATGCTGGAGGCGGCGGTGGCCGCGGTGCACGCGGGCGCGTGCGCGTACCTGCTCAAGCCCTGCGCCACGCCGGAGCTGCTGGTGACCCTGGAGCAGGCGCTGCGCCAGGTGCGGCTGCACCGCGAGAAGCGGGCGCTGGCCCGGCGCGCGCAGATGTCGGAGAAGCTGGCCGCGGTGGGCACGCTGACCGCGGGCCTGACGCATGAAATCCGCAACCCCCTCAACGCGGCCGTCCTGCAGCTCGTCGTCCTGGAGCGGCGGGTGCGCAGGCTGGAGGAGTCCGTCCAGGGGCCGCTCCTGGAGCCGCTGCTGCTGGTGCGGGATGAAATCCGCCGCCTGGATCACATCCTCGAGGACTTCCTCCAGTTCGCCCGTCCCCGCGAGTTCCGGTCGGACGCCGTGGCGGTGGCGCCCCTGTTCGAGCGGGTGGGCAGCCTCCTGGCCTGGCAGGCCGAGCAGCGCGGCGTGACGCTGGACGTGGAGCCGCCGGGCGCGTTGGAGGTGTGGGGGGAGGAGGAGCGGCTGCGGCAGGTGCTGCTGAACCTGGCGCTCAACGCGCTGGAGGCGACGCCGCCGGGAGGCCGGGTGCGCTTCAGCGCGAGCGCGCACCCGGGAGAGGTGGCGCTCTTCGTGGACGACAGCGGGCCCGGAGTGCCGGTGGAGGCGCGGGCGCGGCTCTTCGAGCCCTTCTTCACGACGAAGGCGAGCGGCAGCGGGCTGGGGCTCTCCATCGTGCATGCCATCGTCACCCAGCACGGCGGCACCCTCCAGGTGGAGGATGGCCCGCTGGGGGGCGCGCGCTTCGCCGTGCACCTGCCCGGCGCACCGGGGCCGCTGGCGGGGTGACACCCGTCAAGGCGCGGGCGTCACGCCCACGGTCCGTGTCTTGCCATCCGGGTCCACCTCCAGCTTGAGGCGCGGCGTCCCCTGGGCGTCGTGGATGACGATGCTCGCGACGCCGTTCTCCACGCCCATCGTGATGCGCTCCTTCCAGTCATGCCGGAAGGTGATGGTGGGCTTTCCCTTTTCCAAGGCCATGCACATGGCCTCGTAGCCCTCCTCGCTGTCGAAGCAGAGCCCGCGGAAGTCAATGGAGTCGAGCATCCCCAGCCCTCCAATCTCCTGCCCGGTGGGGCTCAGGAACTGGATGCCGTAGGCGGTGACGGCGCGCTTGAGGCCCTGGGGGTTGGGCATCGGCGCGGCGATGCGCACGCGCGTCTGGCCATTCTCGTCGACGATGTTCAGCTCCCGGACGGAGAGGGACTCCGCGGGGCGGGGCGCGGCGGTGCCTCCCGTACACGCGCTCATGATCAGCGCGGAAGAGGAGACGGCTGCCAACGCGAACGGACGGAAGGTGGAAGGGGTCATGCGGCGGAAGCTAGACGCCGGCTCCGCCTCTGTCCCCCGGGGGATTCCATCCTTCCGTCACGGGTATGTCATGGGCACGGCGCCTTCAAGCGGGCAGCGTGCCCTGGCCGGTGGCCAGCGTGTTCATGAAGGACTTCACCTTCCGCACGTAGGTGGCGTCGCCGGTGCCGGCGGGGATGGCGTCCGGGTTGCTCCGGTCCACGCCGTTGGGGCCGGAGTTGTAGGCGCGCAGGGCCAGCTCATCGCTGCCGAACTGCTCCTTCATGTCCTTCATGTAGAAGGCGCCCGCCAGGATGTTCGTCTCCGGGTCGGAGAGGTTCTTGCCCTGGAGCTCCGGGTGCCTGGACTGCAGCTCCCCGTAGGTGTTGGGGTTGACCTGCATCAGGCCGGTGTCCGTGAGGCCGTTGCCGCCGTTGGTTGAGACGGCCTCCAGGTTGCCGCGCGACTCCTGCCAGATCTGCGCGGCCAGCATCTCCGCCGGCATGCCCGTCTTGGCGGAGGCGGACTCGATGGCGCCCCGGAACTTCTCCAGTCCCGGGGGCAGGTTGCCGCCCAGCTTGGAGCCGCCGCTCGAGGACACCGTCGGCCGCGAGGCCGCGGGGCCCACGACGCCGGTGTTGCCGTTGAGCGCCACGGGCGGCCGGCCCGACGAAGCCTGCGGCGTGAAGCTGCTGTCGGAGAAGGGCTGCGAACCCGTGCCGCACCTGCCACCCTCGGCGGCCTGGACCCCCTGCGCGCCGCCCGTCGCCTGCCCCAGCAGCTGCACGATGGACGTCAGCGCGGACAGCGTCTCCTGCAGCATCTTGCCCAGCTCCGCGCCCTTGCTGGAGCCGGCGTCGAAGCCGTCCTGCTGCAGCGCCGAGGACAGCCGCGAGCCCGGCTTCTGCGCCGGGGAGAACCCGCTCACGTTGCCGGCCTGGAGGTTGGCGGGACGGGCGCTGCCGGCGTCGTGAACCGGCATGCGGGACACAGGCGTGGAGGCGCTGCGAAGGGGCGAGATGGCCATGGCGGTGACCTCGAAAGGGATTGGGTTTCGGGTGAAGCGATGCCAGAGCCCATAGCAGCCGCTGTGCCAGTCCCCGGAAGCCGGCGGGCCGCGCACAACCCACGGTTTTCACGAGCCTCCCGAAGGGCCCCGAGGCCCGCGCCTGGTGACTGCCGTCACCGGTCCGATGCCCACCGTCATCAGCCGGACCCAGCGCCATTCGCGGCATGACAGCGGGGAGGGCGTCGTGCAGAACGCGTGCATGGCCGACATCACCCACCGCACTGTCCGGACGAACGGCATCCACCTGCACCTGTCGGAGGCCGGCCAGGGGCCGCTGGTGCTGCTGCTCCATGGCTGGCCGGAGTCCGGGTACTCGTGGCGCCACCAGCTCGCGGCGCTCGCGGAGGCCGGCTACCACGCGGTGGCGCCCGACGTTCGCGGCTACGGGCAGAGCGACCGGCCGGAGCCCGTCGAGGCCTACAGCATGAAGCAGCTGCTGGCGGACTGGGTGGGCCTGCTCGATGCGCTGGGGGAGAAGACCGCGGTGGTGGTGGGCCACGACTGGGGCGCGGCGATGGCGTGGACCTGCGCCGCGCTGCACCCGGACCGCTTCCGCGCCGTCGTGGGCCTGAGCGTGCCGTACCTGGGCCGCGCGCCCCTGCCGCCGACGCAGCTCTTCCGGAGCATGTTCAAGGACACGTGGGTCTACCTCCTCTACTTCCAGGCGCCGGGCGTCGCCGAGGCGGAGTTCGAAGCGGACGTCCCGAGGACGGTCCGCACCATCCTGGCCGGCGCCCCCGGCTTCGATTCGCGAGGCCTGGTCGACCCGGCCCGCCGCAAGGGCGACGGTTTCCTCACCGGCCTCGATGTGCCGGACTCGCTGCCCGCGTGGCTGACGGAGGCGGACCTCGCGCACTTCGCGAAGGAGCTGGAGCACAGCGGCTTCCGGGGCGGGCTCAATCGCTATCGGAACATGGACCGCGACTGGGAGGAGCTGCCCGAACTCGCGACCGCCCTCATCCGGCAGCCCGCCCTGTTCCTCATCGGGGAGAAGGATCCGGGCCGCGGCTTCTCTCCGGTGGACCCCATGAAGGCGCTGGTGCCCGGGCTCCGGGACCTGGTGGTCATTCCCGGCGCGGGCCACTGGCTCCAGCAGGAGCGTCCGCAGGAGGTGAACGCCGCCCTGCTGGCGTTCCTGAAGTCACTGCCCGCGTAGCAAACCCAGACGCTGAAGGCTCTCACCGGTGCGCACCTGATGGCCCGCGGCCAGCAGCTGCGCGATGCAATGCCCACCGATGAAGCCAGACCCGCCGGTGACCAGGACCGTGCTCATCGCCGCCTCGCGTTCATGTTCATGCACGGGAGTCTGTCCGCGACCCCGGCGAAGGTGAACGGCCAGATTCCGCAAGGGCCGTGAAGCCCACCTTCACGGCTTCAGTCCCACGCAATCCGGTCGAAGAGCGCGCGCAGCCTGGCGCCGCGCGCGGGGTGGAGGTACGTCACCCAGGCAATCCTTCCGAGCAGGTGCGCGCGGAAGTCGGGATGGCCGCCGGTGTTCTGGCTGGCCGGCCCCCGGGTGCGGCACAGGTGCAGGACGGCCTTCAGCCGGTCGTAGTCCTCGCGGCGGAGGTTGGGGTGCTCATTCACCACCACGCCCGCGAGCCACTGCTGGTGGCCTTTGGACATCACCCGCGTCTTGTCCTCACGAACCGTGAAGCCCTCGTCGCGCACGATGCGGCGCACGCTCCGAAGGAGGCGGCGGATGCTCCCGGGCCTCGCGGCGTCCGCTGAGAACGCCAGGTCGTCCGCGTAGCGCGTGTAACGCATGCCCAGGACACCCGCGAGCGCGGACAGCCGGACGTCCAGCCGGTACGCGGCGAGGTTGGCGAGCGCGGGCGACGTCGGCGCTCCCTGCGGCAGGTGGCGCGACTCCAGCCTCCGGCCCAGGAGCCAACGCGATTCCACCTCCTGGGCGTGGGTTGGCTTCCGGGCCTGCGCGACCACCGCCCCTGGCGTCCGGTTCGTGCAGAGCCCCACCAGTGCCCCCGCCACCCCATCCGGATATCCGGCGGCGCGGAACACGCCCCAGAGCCTCGGTGGCCGCACGGAGAGGAAGAAGTCTTCCAGGTCCAGGCGCACGACGACCGCCTGGCGCGTATGGGGTTCGACGAAGCCTCGGATCCCCCGGCCTTTCACGAAGCCATGCGCCGCTTCGTGCGGTGGAATCCGGTCCAGGATGCCGTGGAGCACCTTGCGCTGGAGCCTCGCGAGCTCCTCGCCGGGCTGCTCCAGCAGCCGCTGCCCGCCGCTGCGTTTGGGAATCCAGGTGTAGCCATAGCGCCGCCAGCGCCCGGGAGAGGTCGTGTGCTCCAAGCCCTTTCCATCCGCCAGCCAGTCAAGCTGGGCATCCGTCACCCCCAGCCACGCCGCGAGGTCCGCCTGGGTGGGCAGGGCTGGAACGGGCCACGGGGCGCGGCCCATCTGAGGCTCGGCGGTGAGCCAGCGAAGAAGCCGCACCGGCGCGGTCGGGTTCGCGCAGGCCTGCTTCAACGCGGGCCGCGTCGCGAGTATCTCCGCGAGCAACTCCAGCCTGTCGTGCGGTGGCCGGGGAAAGAACCGCAGCGTGCTTCGCGCGAGCGACGCGAGCCACGGGAACCGGCCGCCGACGACTTCGGCTCCGTTCGCGATGAGCCCGGCGCGCGTCCAGGGCGCCGCGAGGAAGGCGGACGCGAGCGCCTTCGCCACCACGTTCCGTTCACTCATCCGGCACGCATCCGCCATGCGGCGGCCCGGTCCCACCTGTCCCGTCTGGCGTGGCCAGCGTCGCGGCTTGCCGCGAGGTCGGCCATGCGTGGGGAAGTGCTCCGCTTGAAGAATCCCCGGGGGTACCCCGGAGAGGCAGGGGACCGTGTCGCCACGGACCGTCTACCTGCTGGGTTTCCAGACCGCCGCATGACGCGAGCCACGGTACACGGCAACCCCTGCCGCGGTCGAGCCGCGAGGACTTCACGGCGGGCCGCCAGCCTTCAGTCCTGCGCGGTGGGACGGACAATCACCTCGCCCACGTCCACGTCCGCGGGCTGCTCGATGGCGAAGGCCATGGCGCGGGCAATCGCCTCCGGCGCGATCGCGAGCCTGTCCTTGACCTCCTCGAACCGGGCCCGGAGCTCCGGATTCTTCACGTGCTCCAGGAAGTTCGTCCGGGTCATCCCCGGGGAGATGACCGTCACCCGCAGCCTGGGGCCCGCCTCCTGGCGCAGCCCTTCGGAGATGGCGCGCACGGCGAACTTCGTCCCGGCGTAGACCGCCTGTCCGGGCACGATCCGGTGCGCCGAGGTCGACGCGGTGTTGATGAAGTGCCCGAAGCCCTGCTCGCGAAAGACAGGCAGCGCGGCGGCGATGCCGTACAGCACGCCCTTGATGTTGGTGTCGATCAGCTCCTCCCAGTCGTCGACGCGCAGGTCGTCCAGCGGCGAGGTGGCCAGGCTGCCCGCGTTGTTGATGAGCACGTCCAGCTTGCCGTACCGCTCGCGGGCCAGGCGGACGAGCCCGGCGACGTCCTCGCGCCGCCTCACGTCGGTCCGCGCGCAGAGGGCTTCGCCCCCTGCCGTCCGGATGCGCTCCACCACCGGGTCCAGCCGCTCCGTCCGCCGCGCGCCGAGCACGACCTTCGCTCCGCGCTCCGCGAGCAGCAGCGCCGCGGCTTCGCCAATGCCGGTGCTGGCTCCGGTGATGGCAATGACCTTGTCCTGGATGCCTGACATGACGCCCTCCTGCCCGGCCAGGTGAGGGGAGGGCCGGGCCTGCGATGCGAGACGTAGCCATGCCGGGGCGCGCCGGGCTTGGACGTTGTTGACCTGCCGTGCACGTCAACTTCGCCCAAGCCAGGGGGGACGCCCGTCCCTAGAATCCAACCGTGACCGCGCTCTCCCACGCCGTCGTGGATGGCCCCCTGTCCATCCAGACCTCTCTCTTCCCGGAGCTGCCGGGCTTGCGGCTGGTGCGCTACCGGACGGACGGGCGGCTGCTGCGCTCCGTGAAGGAGCGTTTCTCCGTGATGCTGACGCAGCGGGGGCACTCGGAGTGGTGGGGGCGGGGCAAGGTCCATTCCTCCTCACCCCGCACGGTCGACCTCAAGCAGATGGGCGAGGTGCACCGGGACCTGCGCCGTGACGGACCCGCCCGGTTCCAGGTCATCGCCTTCGACGAATCCCTCGTCGCCGAGGCCCGCGAGGCGCTGGGCGCCCCGGCCTCCGCCCGGCTTCGCCAGCTCCAACTCGAAACAGCCCAGCCCTCGGCGGCCGCGTTCGTGCGACTCCACGCCGTGCTGGACGCGGGCCTGGAGGGACGCGCCAGCGCGCTCGCGCTCCAGACGGTCCTGGCTGAATCCCTCTCCGCGCTGGTCGGATGTCTGGACCCCTCGGGCGCAGTGGAGCAGCGCTACCGGTGGCCCATCCGGCGCGTGGTGGAGGCCCTGCACGAAGCCATTCCACAGGGCATCACCCTGGAGTCACTGGCCCAGCAGGTGGGCTGGAACCGGTTCCACCTGTGCCGCGCCTTCCGAGAGGAACTGGGCATGCCTCCGCACACCTATCTCACCCACCTGCGCGTCTCGCGAGCGCAGCGGCTGCTGTCACAGGGCCTGGCGCCCGCGGAAGTCGCCCTCCAGGTCGGGCTCTGTGATCAGAGTCAGCTCAACCGGCACTTCAAGCGCATCGTCGGCATCACCCCGGGGCAGTTCGCGCGCGCCGTGCACTGAGGCGCTACCGAGCACCCTCCCGGAAGACGGCTTCAATGTTGTTGCCGTCCGGATCCAGCACGAAGGCGGCGTAGTAGCCGGTGGGATAGCCCTTCTCGAAGCCGCGCAGTCCGGGCGGTCCGTTGTCGGTCCCGCCCGCCGCCACCGCGGCCGCGTGGAAGGCGTCGACCTGGGCGAGGCTCGTGGCGGCGAAGGCCGTGTGCTGCTTCACGCCGTGGGGATGGAAGCGGTCGATCCAGAAGACGGGGTACTCCCGGCCGTAGCCAATGCCATCCGCGCCCGTCTCGGGCGGAAGCTGCATGGCACGGCGCAGTCCGAGCGCTCCCAGTGCCGCGTCGTAGTAGACCGCGGAACGTGCGACATCCGCGACGCCAATCCCCGTGTGGTCGAGCATGATCCTCAGTGTATGGGCGCGAAGCCCCGCTCGCGCATCAAGGCGTCGAGGCTCGCGTCCTTTCCACGAAACTTCCGGTAGCCCTCGAACGGATCGACGGTGTTGCCCACTGACAGCACGTGCTCGCGCAGCCTCGCGGCCACCTTCGCGTCGTAGGCGCCTCCGGCTTCCTGGAACGCCTCGAACGCGTCCGACGCCAGCATGTCCGCCCAGAGATAGCGGTAGTAGCCCGCCGCGTACGCGTTGCTGGCGAAGACGTGCCCGAAGTGGGGCATGCGGAAGCGCATGCCGACCTCCACCGGTGCGCCCAGCCGCCGGAGCACGTCGCGCTCGAGCGCGTCCGGGTCGATTCGCTTCGCTCCCGCCAGGCCGGTGGCGGTCTACTGCCTGGGGGGACGACGGACTTCCTGGTGCACGTCGTGTGTCGGGACACGGAGCACCTGCGCGTGCTCACCATCCAGTCCTTCACCCGCCGCCCGGAGGTGAGCCGCATCGAGACGTCGCTGGTGTTCTCCTTCGCGCGCTCGGGGCTGCCGGTCGACCGGGGGGCCTGACGGAAGTGGCGCTGTAACCTTTCGCCGTCCATTTTCGTGGTGGCCGTCGGATGCCCGGAATGTGCCGGGCCTTGGGACGGAGGACGGACATGCAGGCGACGAAGGTGGCCGTGGTGGGCGGCGGACTGGGGGGCCTCTCGGCGGCGGCGCTGCTCGCGCGGGGCGGCTGCGAGGTGACGTTGTACGAGCGCTCGAAGCAGCTGGGCGGGCG
>NZ_RAWL01000196.1:0-15482 GCF_003668885.1 Corallococcus sp. AB049A
GCTCGGGGCGGGACAGCGCCCGCTCCACCTGGAGCGGGGCCTGCGTGTGCGTCGCGACCGGCGTGTCCGTGGACGACGCGGACGGGGCACTGGCGCACGACACGAGGGCCCACAGGAGGGGGGTGCCCAACAGCAACCGGTTCATCAACACTCCAGGCGCAAGGAGGAGGAGGGACGAGAGACGACGTCACACGCGCTGACTCGGTGTGAGGTCCCATCATCCCGAGCCCCGGCCCGGAATGTGAAGCAGACGAGCAGGCACCCCCTTCACGGATGCCTGCCCTCCCCTGCCCCGTTACGCGTAGCGCTGGCGCATCAGGAACAGGATGGCGTCCTTCGCGCAGAACTCGCAGTAGCCGTAGCGCTCCGCCATCGTCTTGAGCGTGTCCTGCACCTGGGACTGCTCGCGCGGGGTGAGCTGGTTGCGGTCCTCGGAGAGGTACTTGAGGACGTTCTCCTTGTTCTTGCGCAGCACGCGCTTGCGCTCCTCGAAGTAGTGGTCGCGCAGGCGCTTGAACATGTCCGGGAAGATGCGCGGGTAGTCCATGGCGCCGTCCGGGTTGTCCAGCCGGTGCGCGCCAATGCTGGCAATGAGCCCGCGGCGGAAGTCCGGAGGGGCTTCCCCCTGCGGCATCACGATGGCCTCCACCTCCGCCATGCGCGCCTCGTCCGGCTTCTCCATCTCCCCCGTCACGCGGTTGCGCATCTTCTCCCCGCGCACCCAGTGGCTGACGCTCTGGATGTAGCGCTCCACCAGCTCGCGGTACTGGCCTTCGGACACCAGGCCCATGGAGTCGCGCACTTCTGAATCCACGCGGTCCAGGTACTCGCCCTCCACCACGCGCACGAAGGTCTCGTGGTCGTGGTAGCCGTCCATGACCTCCTGGAGCAGGAACTCGTAGACGCTCTTGTCCTTGCAGAGCGCGTGCAGCTCCTCCAGCACCGCCAGCGCGTGGAGGCACTTGTAGTCGGGGTTCTGCGCGGCGTTGAAGAGGGCCGTCTTGATTTCGCGCGCGCTCGCGCCGGAGCGGCCCTCGTAGTTGGGGTACGCGTCGGACTCCTCGTACATCTCCTCGCGCAGCTTGAGCAGCTCCTTGGTGTTCGCCGAGGACAGCCGCGCGGGCACGCCCGCCTCCTGGTACAGGTGCAGCTTCTCCACCGGGGCCACCTGATCCACCAGCGGCTTCACATGGGCCGGGTAGTGGTCCGGGATGGGCTTCTTCAGGCGCGTGAGCACCGCCCACATCGCGGCCACCTCCGTGGCGTGCGGTGAGACGTGCTTGCCCACGGTCGTCGCGGTGATCTGCGCGTCGTAGATCTCCTGCTCGACCTTGTAGCGGCGCAGGTACGGCACGCGCACCAGCTCGATGCGGCCCTTGAACGACGCGAAGTCCGGCAGCTCCTTGAACGCGTTCAGGTGCTTCTCGTTGGAGGAAGCGATCAGCACCTCGTCCAGCTGGAGCACGAAGGGCTCCAGCGGCACTTCCCCCGTCTCACTGAAGCCCAGCAGGTACTTGAAGGCCTCCAGCGGGCGCTTGAGCAGGTCCGCGTATTCGATGAGGCCCCGGTTGGCGTGCACCAGCGGGCCGTGCGGCTCGAAGAGCACCGTGCTGTGCAGCGCGGACGGCAGGTTGAGCTGGGTACGGTCCGCCGAAATCTGCTGCGCGGCGGCGTCCACGCTCATCTGCGGCTCCACCGTCACCGTGCCCACCTGGTAGCGGCGCGACACGTAGAAGCGCTCCACCTGCACGTGGCGCAGGACCTTGAGGTAGTCCCCACCGTAGGAGTTGAGCAGGGCCGTGTAGATGCGGCGGCACTTGGCGCACAGCTCGCCCTCGCGCACGTAGTCGGACAGGAGGAAGTCCCCCGTCTCCCCGTCGCCGTTGCCCAGCCCCTTCTTCTTCAGCGCCCCCTCCAGCAGGCTCTTGCGCTCGGCCGGAGGCACCGCGAACAGCGGATGGTCACGCAGCTCGCAGGGCATGCGCAGGTCCAGGGCCTCGGCGTCCAGGTGGGCGTACGTGGTGAGCTCGCCGTCGGCGGTCTTCGCGCCCGCGCGCTCGCCAAAGCCGATGGAGCCCTTGATCAGCTTCTCCGAGGGGAACACCCACGCGATGCGGTAGAGGGCCCCCTGCGGCTGGCGGGAGTAGTCCTCCATGCCCTGCTTCAGCGCGTTGACCAGGCTGGACTTCGCGCTGCCGTTGGGGCCGTGCAGCATGATGAGCTTGTTGATGCGGCCGGCGCGCACGAAGTTGCCCAGGATGCGGTAGAGGGCGTTCTGCACCTCCTCCTGCCCGGCGACGCGGCCGTCGTGTTCCGCGGACGGGACGTCGAAGACCTTGAAGCGCCGGATGGTGCCCGTGGGGTGCGGCACCAACTCCGTGCCGTAGTGGTCCATCACGTCGCGCAGGTACTGCGCCGCGTTGCGCGACTGGCCCTTCGGGTCCGTGAAGAAGAGCGACAGGTACTCCTCGAAGGACAGGATGGACCGGTTCTTGACGAAGTCGGCGCTGACCTGCGCGCCCACCTCCTGCAGATAGCCCTTCGCTTCCACGGCGGCTCCCCTCTGTGGATGGGTGGTCTTGCGGATGTAGCCACGGCGCTTCGCCGTCGCATGTGAACCCCCGGGGCTGACCTTCGTTCCCGGCCCTGGGGATGTAAAGCCACCGGGCCTCCCTGGGGGGGCCGGTGTGTTCGGGGGCGCGCGCTTGGACGCCGGCCGTGTCCCACCCCGCCAGGCGGGCGTCCTGGGGATGAAGGTTCAGGGGCGCTGGAAGTTTGGGGGCGTCCGTCGGATGACGGATGGATACCGATTCGCGCACCCGGGATGGGTGAGATACGGTCCCGGGAAGCCACACCCCATCCGCCGCAACGCCTCACCCGGAGCCCACACGCGATGCACAAGGAGCCCATCATCGGCATCGACCTCGGCACGACGAACTCGTGCGCGGCGATCGTCGAGGACAGCGGGAACGTCAAGCTCATCCCCTACAAGGGCGGCGAGTACACCATCCCCTCCATCTTCGCCATCGACGACAAGGGCAACGAGCTCATCGGCTTCGAGGCGAAGCGCCAGTGGCAGCTCAACCCGCGCAACACCGTCTACGGCGCCAAGCGCCTGGTCGGCGTCAACTACAGCAGTGACGTCGTCGGCGTGATGAAGAAGGCCGTCGCGTACAACATGCGCGCCGGGGCCAAGAACGACGTCACCCTGGACGTGGGCAAGAAGGAGTTCACCCTCCAGGAGATCAGCGCCAAGATTCTTGGGAAGATCCGGGACGTCGCCTCCAACTACCTGAAGACGCCCATCAAGCGCGCGGTCGTGACGGTGCCCGCGTACTTCAACGACCGGCAGCGCCAGTCGGTGAAGGACGCCGGCAAGCTGATCGACCTGGAGGTGGTGCGCATCATCAACGAGCCCACCGCGGCGGCGCTCGCCTACGGCGTGGGCAAGACGTTGAAGGAAAAGGTCGTCATCTACGACCTGGGCGGCGGCACCTTCGACGTCTCCATCATTGAAATCCGCGACCGCGTCTTCGAGGTGAAGGCCACCGGCGGCGACGTGTTCCTGGGCGGCATCGACTTCGACAACGCCATCATCCACCACGTCCTCAAGGACTTCGCGGCCAAGACGGGCATCGACCTGGCCACGGATCCGGTGGCCATGCAGCGCATCAAGGACCTGGCCGAGCGCACGAAGATCGACCTGTCCGCGCGCGAGGAGGTCCCCTTCAACATCCCCTTCATCACGATGACGGCGCAGGGCCAGCCGCTGAACATCGAGATGAAGTTCACGCGCAAGATGCTGGAGCAGCTGACCAACCAGCTGGTGGACCGCACCCTGCAGATGGTGGCGCGCGTGCTGGTGGACTCCGGCCTGTCCACCAAGGACATTGACGAGGTGATGCTGGTGGGCGGCCAGACGCGCATGCCCGTCGTGCAGGACCGGCTCACCAAGTTCTTCGGCAAGCCGCCCAGCAAGGGCGTGCACCCGGATGAAGCGGTGGCCATTGGTGCGGCGCTCTACGCGCACTCGCTGGAGGACAACACCAACCTGCGCATCCAGCTGCTGGACGTGATCCCCATGGCCATTGGCCTGGAGCGCGGCGACGGCGGCTTCCACGTCGTCTTCCCGCGCAACGCGTCCATCCCCAACGCGAAGCAGCTGCTGGCCACGACGAGCATCGACAACCAGACCGAGCTGGCGATGCGCATCTACCAGGGCGACCACGACACGGTGGCGCGCAACGACTTGCTGGGCGAGTTCACCTTCTCCGGGATCATGCCCGCCAAGGCCGGCACGGTGAACGTGGAGATCATCTTCGACGTGAGCGTGGAGGGCATCCTCACCATGCGCGCGAAGGACCCCGCCACCGGCCGCGAGATGAAGACCACGGTGCGCGTCACGCAGAGCTGAAACACCACGGCGCCCCTGCCTGCGAAGGCGAGGGGCGCCGGGTGGGAAACACCGACCGTCTGGGGGAAACCTCAGGCGGTCTTCTTTTCCTTCTCCATGACGATCTGCGGAGGCTCGTGCTTGGTGATCACCTGCTCGGTGATCTTGCACTCCTTGACGCCCTCGCGGAACGGCACGTCGTACATGATCTCCAGCATGGCGTCCTCCATGATGGCGCGCAGGCCGCGCGCTCCGGAGTGACGGCGCATCGCCTCGCGGGCAATGGCGCGCAGCGCTTCCTTGGTGAAGGTGAGCTTCACCTTCTCGATCTCGAACATCTTCTGGTACTGCTTCACCAGGGCGTTCTTCGGGATCGTGAGGATGGTGACGAGGTCATCCTCCTTCAGGTCGTTGAGCGTCGCGATCATCGGCAGACGGCCGATGAACTCCGGAATCATTCCGAACTTCATCAGGTCTTCCGGCTCGGTCATCGCCAGCAGCTCACCCACGCTGCGCTCTTCCTTGTGGGTGATCTTCGCGCCGAAGCCCAGGCCCTTCTCACCCACGCGGCGCTTGATCACGCCGTCGATGCCGTGGAAGGCACCGCCGCAGATGAAGAGGATGTTCGTCGTGTCGACCTGGACGTACTCCTGCTGGTTGTACTTCTTGCCGCCGCGCGGGGTGACGTTGGCGCGGGTGCCTTCGATGATCTTCAGCAGGGCCTGCTGCACGCCCTCGCCGCCCACGTCGCGGGTGGCGCTGGGCATGTCACCCTTGCGCGCGATCTTGTCGATCTCGTCGATGTAGACGATGCCGCGCGCGGCCTTCTCCACGTCGTAGTCGGCGTTGTGGAGGAGGTTCTGGATGATGTTCTCGACGTCCTCACCCACGTAGCCGGCCTCGGTGAGGCTGGTGGCGTCCGCGATGGTGAAGGGCACGTTGAGGAAGCGCGCCAGGGACTGCGCGAGCAGCGTCTTGCCCGAGCCCGTGGGGCCGATGAGCAGGATGTTGCTCTTCTGCAGCTCCACGTCCTCGCCGCCAGGGGCCTTCACCCCGGGGCGCGGCCGGGCGGCCGGCTTCTTCTGGTAGATGCGCTTGTAGTGGTTGTACACCGCGACCGAGAGGACCTTCTTCGCCTGGTCCTGACCGATGACGTAGTCGTCGAGGAACGCCTTGATCTCCAGCGGCGTGGGCAGGCTGACCTGCGGCTTGCCCTCCTCGCGTTCGTTCTCGTCCGCGATGATGTCGTTACACAGCTTGATGCACTCGTCGCAGATGTAGACCGTGGGTCCGGCGATGAGCTTCCGAACCTCGCGCTGCGATTTGCCGCAGAACGAGCAGGACAGGTTGACGTGGTGCTCCTTCTTCACTGCCGCCTCCGAGTTCGCCGGTCCCGGTTCGGGACCTTCTCCGCCGACCACCGCACTCCATCACCCGCGAAGCCGCCCACGTCTTTACGACGGCTCCAGGCCCACCTGCTACAGGCCCTGAACCCACTATAGGGCCCTCCCCTCCGGGCAGGAAGCCCGGTGGAAGCGCCCTTTCCCGGGAGCGTTCAGCCCAGGTCAACGGGTCGGTCTTGGATAACAGCGACTCAGGCGTCCGTCACGCTCGACGCGATCTCTTCGACATCGTCCGCCAGGGCGGCCGCCCGCTCGGCGACAGCGTTGGGGACTCGACGGCTTCCCGCCAGCTCGGAAGCGAGCTTTCGCGCCATCTGCGCCAGTTTCCGCACCTGGAGGCTCTCCGGGGGCGGCTCCGGCGGGGGCCGGGGGAAGCGCTCGGTGAACTCCTTCTTGAGCTCCGTGGGGGACTTCTCCGGGCTCCAGATGCTGTCGCGCAGGGACTTGTACTCGGTGGGGGACAGCTGGCCGCGCTCCTCCGCGTCAGCCAGGACTTCCACCACCTCGAAGGCGGGGGCCTTCTCCGGGAACTCCTGCTGCTGGAGCTCTTCCGGGTCCTCGTGCTTGGCCAGGAAGCTGAACGAGCGCGTGAGCTTCAGCGCGGTCTGCTTCTTGATGTGCAGTTCCTTGAGGCAGTAGGCCTCGAAGGTGGCGTGGCCCCACTCCTCGTACTTGGCCTCGTCCCGGACCTGGACGAGCAGCTTGCCCAGCTCCGCCCAGGTGGACTTGAAGCGCTTGGCGGCGAGCAGGACGGTGTGGCGGAACGTCCCCGGGGGGACGCTCATGGCCTTCTTGGCGATTTCGACTTCGGCGACAGAGGCGGACATGCCTGTTGTATCGGGCACGTCCGGGGGGTGGGCAAGAAAGTCGCCCTACCCCCGCTTGCCGATATTGAACGAAAGCCCCACGGTGGCGCGCTCGCCGTCGTAGGCCTTGAAGGGCCACTTCTTCAGCTCGGAGAGCAGGCACTCGTAGAGCGGGCCCTGCTTGAACTGGGGGTTGTCCACCCAGAGCTTGTTCACGCGGCCGTCGTTCCCGATGACGAACTCCATGGGGATCTTCGCGGCCAGGCCGGGCGTGCGCTCGGCCTCTTCCTTGAAGCAGCGGAAGAGCTTGGACTGGTTGCCCGCGACGATGCGGTTGATGGCGCCCTGGTCGAACTGCTGGGCCATCTCCAGGCCGTCCGGATCCGTGGAGACGCTGCCGGTGCGGGGCGGCGGCCGGTTGCCCGCGACGGCGGCCGTGGCCACCGCGCCACTGCCCCCTGTCTTGCCGGTGCCATTGCCCTGCCCCGCGGGGCGATCCGGGCGGCGCGGGTCGTTGGACGGATAGGCGAAGAGGTCCTCGTCGTCCGCTCGCGCCTGGGCCAGGCGGATGGTGGGCGGATCCATGGTGATGCCGTCGCCCTCCTCCGAAGCGCCGAACAGGCCGTACACGGCGGCGTTGCGCGCCAGGTACCAGCCGGTGACGCCCAACAGGAGCGCCACGACCGCGGCGACGCCGGCCAGCACCTTCACCCGCTTCTGGTTGCGGGCCTGCTCCACGAGCATCGTCTGGGCCACGCGGCCCTGCGCCTCGAAGCGCGCGATGTGCACCTGGAAGGCGGCGGTGTCGCGCAGGTTGCGGAACTCCCGCTCACCGGCCGGAGCCACCGGGCTGTCCGGGGTCAGTTCCCCCGTGTAGAGCTTCTCCACCACCTGGGACGCGGTGATGGGCCCCAGCACCAGGTCGCCCTGTCGGAAAAGCCACTGCCCATCATTGTCCATCGCGAGTTCTTGAGCGGCCAGCATTCGCGCGGGAGTATCGTGTTTCTCCCGCCGACACCGCAACGCCGTGGCCAGGTCCAAGCTCAGACGAATTCCCGCCGTACTGTGGACTTGGTATCGCGGTGGAAACTTCCGCGGCTTCCAGCGCCAGGTGGAAGGTCCCACCGTCCAGGACGCCCTTGAAGACGCCCTGGAGCAGGCAGGCTCACCGGCCACGGTGATGCCGTCCGGGCGCACCGACCGGGGCGTGCACGCTCGGATGCAGGTCATCAGCCTGCGCCTCAATGAGGACGTGCCCCTGGAGTCACTGCCCGCGCGCCTCAAGCCGCACCTGTCCCCGGACGTGGGGCTGTGCGTCGCGAAGCGGCCGCCGGGCGCGTTTCACGCCCAGTGGAGCGCGAGCGGCAAGGAGTACCGCTACCGCCTGACGCTGGGCGCGCCTCCGACGGAAAGCTGGAGGCCGTACGCGCTGGATGTGGCAGCGGACGAGACGCTCCAGGCCGGGCACCGGGTGGCTCCGGAGCGGCTGGAGGCGCTGCTCTCCCGCGCCGTGGGCACGCGGGACTTCACCGCGTTCCACGAGCGCTCCAGTCCCCAGAAGCCGCGCACGCTGGAGTCCGCCACCCTGCGGGAGCTGGGCGGAGGGCTCTATGAGGCGAGGCTCCTGGGAGATGGCTTCGCGCGCTACCAGGTGCGGTACCTGGTGGGCAGCGCGCTGAAGGTGGCCGCGGGGCTCCTGTCCGAGGAGCAGTGGCACGCGGCGCTGGATTCGGGAGCGGCCCTGGCCGGCTTCAAGGCCCCGGCGCATGGGCTGGTGCTGTGGGAGGTCCGCTATCCTTCCGCGGTGGACCCCTTCGGGCCCGGCGAGCGCCTCCACCCGCCCGGTCTGCCCGACGCGCCACCCTTCTGAAGGGAGCGCCGCCGGGCGGACGTGACGCTTCAGTCCACGAAGCGCGCTTCGTACTTCGCCAGCAGATCCGAGATGGCCTCCCGGAGGTACTCGCTCTGACGGATGCGCGTGGTGCGCGACAGCTCCTTCAGGGCATCCAGCTTCTCGCGGTTGAGACGAAACACGACCGAGGTGAGGCGGGGATTCATGTCCAAGTGCGTGGCCTCCGACAGATGCACACACCCTCTCACAATGTCGGACAACCTCAAGAAAACAACCTACGAGGCCGAACCCACCGGGATGATCCACTGCAACCCGGTGAAGAGCTCGGTGTCCGCGCGCAGTCCGGAGCCGAACCCGAACGTGAAGCCGAGCCCGCCGTACAGCGCGAAATGATCCGAGAGGGTGTGTCTGGCGCCGAACCCTATGCGAGGCCCCAGCCACGGCCCAGAAATCGGCCGCACGGAAACGCCGAGATCAAAGAAGGTCCGCCAGGACTCGGATCCGAAGACGCTGCGGTAGCCGGTGATCAGCGCCAGCTCCTCCCCCGGGCGTCCGGTGCTGCCGCGCGCGAGGAGGAACACCTCATCCCCCTCGTAGCCCACGGTGATCGCCGCTCCCAGATCCAGGTGCCCGGCGAGCCCGGACACGGCGGAGGTCCCGCTGATCCGTTCGGTGTACGTGGCGCCGGGCCCCACCGTGAGGATCAGCGAGCGCTGGCGCGCGTACGGCCCGTCCTCCAGGTACTCCACGGCGCCAGCGGGGGTGGCCAGCGCCAGGGGCAGCGCGATCAGGAAACGCTTCACCCCACCACCGGGAGCTTGAAGCCCTCGGCCTTCCCCTGCCCTGCCGCGGGCGCGATGCCGGCGGCTTCATTGAGGCGGCCGGAGCGGAAGGGCTCCAGATCCAGGGCCACGAACTTGAAGCCCAGGGACTTGAAGGCGCCGTTGATCCGCTCGCGGATGCCGGCCTCGAAGAAGCGGGGGTACTCCTCGCTGGCCAGCTCGATGCGCGCCACGTCCTGGTGGTAGCGCACGCGGAACTGCTTGAACTCCAGCGCGCGCAGCTCCGACTCCGCCGCGGCGATCTGCAAGAGCCGGTCGCGCGTCACGGACGTGCCGTAGGGGATGCGCGACGCCAGGCACGCCATCTGCGGCTTGTCCCAGGTGGGCAGCCCCAGCTTGCGGCTCCACGCGCGGATCTCATCCTTGGTGAGCCCCGCCTGTGCCAGGGGGGACACCACCTGGTGCTCCTTCGCGGCCTTGTGGCCGGGGCGGTGATCCTTGAAGTCGTCCGCGTTGAAGCCGTCCAGCACGACGGAGAGGCCCAGCTCCGCGCGCTTCGCCTCGCAGAGGTCGTACAGCTCCGTCTTGCAGAAGTAGCAGCGGTTGGTGGGGTTGGCGGCGTAGTTGGGGTTCGCCAGCTCGTTGCTGGAGACGACGACGTGCCGGGCGCCCAGACGGCCCGCCAGCTCACGGGCCTCGCGCTCCTCCTCCGGGGCGACGGAGGCGGACAGCGCGGTGAGCGCCAGGGCGCGCTCACCCAGCACCTCCGCCGCGATCGCGAGGACGAAGGTGGAGTCCACGCCGCCGGAGAACGCCACCAGCGCGCTGCCGTGGGCGCGCAGCGATTCGCGCATCGCCTCCAGCTTGGGGCGGGACGACTCACACAGGGCTTCAATCCGCTCGGGGCTCAGCATGGGGGACTCCTAAAACGGAAGGGCCCCGGATTGCACGCGCATCGCGCGGGCAACCTGGAGCCCTTCGACAGTCAGGACGACGGCGGGGCCTTAGCGGGCCTTGCCCTTGGCGGCCTTCTTCTTCGCGGCGGCGGCCGGGGCCGGCTTGCCCACGCGGGCGGCGCGGGTGGCCGGACGCGCCTTGGCGCCCTTGGAACCCTTGTCCGCCTTGGGGGTCTTCGCGGCCTTCACGGCGGCGACCCGGGCGGGGGCCTCCTCCTCGTCGCGGCGGGCCTTCTTCGCCGGCAGCGGGTTGGCCTTCATCTTCTTGCCGGTGATGATCTTCAGCTCGTCCGTCGTCATCAGGCCCAGGTCCAGCAGGGCCTGGAAGATCTTCATCCCGCCGTCCTCCACCGACTCCGAGTCGGAGTAGATGGTCACCTCAGGAGAGGTGGGCGGCTCGTACGGCTCCGTGATGCCGATGAAGTTGGGGATCTCCCCGTTGAGCGCCTTCTTGTACTTGCCGGTGGTGTCGCGCTCGATGAGCTTCTCCGTGGGGCAGTCGACGTAGACCTCCACGTACTTGCCCACCGAGCGGCGCACTTCCTCTCGGCTCGACTTGTAGGGGCTCACGCAGGGGACGAGCACGGCCGTGCCGTTGCGGGCCAGGAGGCCAGCGACGAAGCCCAGGCGGCGCACCACCATGTTGCGCTCGTCCTTGGTGTCGCCGATGCCGGCCCACAGGTCGTTCTGGAGTTCGCCCTCGTCGAGGACCTCCACGTTACGTCCGACCTGGCGGAGCCGAGCCGCGATGTAGGCGGCCGTCGTGGTCTTCCCGGTCCCGGACATGCCGGTGAGCCAGAGGGTGAATCCAGTGTTGGTGGCCATACGGGTTCTAACTCCCTGCGTCCGGAGCGCTTCTTGCACGCGGCGTGGGACGCGGCAGATCCAATAGACCGCCGCTTTATAGACGAAAACCCAGTGACTTGACAATTCGGACCCACCTTTCCGCAGGTGGGGTCGGCTGCAGGGCAAGTTCCCGCCCTTACACGGGTTTTTCAAACCTGAAATCCGCCAATGCAAGCGGAACAGTCTGAAAATCCCCTGCACGCCAAACAGACCGGGAGGCGGAGGAGGCACGGCCTCCGCGTATGGCAACCACCACGTAGGACACCTGAGGCAGCAGTGGGATTCCCGAGGGAGCAGCCTGGCGGCGGTCCTCGGCGGAGAAAACCGCGGGCGCGTCCACGTGCGAGTGGAAGACGCACGCCACCTCCTCCTGCCGCACGTCCGCGTCCAGGCACACTCGGAGCCACGCCTCCGGCGCGAAGGCATAGGCGACGCGCGGCGTGGGGGAGGCGTTCTCCAGGGGGACGACCCGCCAGGAGCTCCCCTCCCCCTCCCCGCTCCTGAGGATCACGCCGCAGCCCTCCTGGGGCCAGGCGGCCTCCAGGTGGCGGATCATCCCGGCGAGGACCTCCGGTGGGATCAGGGCTTCGCTTCCGCCGCCGCGCAGCGCGAGCACCGGCGGAGCTCCAGATCCGTCATCGCGCCCGGGGCGCTCAGCCACCGGCCGCCCAGCGACGGGCCCATGCCCAGGCGCAGCCGCTGGAACACCAGGGCCCCCAGCGCACCCAGCGCCACGCCCATGGCCCCGTCCGGCGGCGTGCCCAGATGGCGCACCGTTTCGCCGAAGCACCAGACGCACCCGTCCGCGCCCCGGAACACCACCGCGCCGCGCGCGCCATCGCCGCCCAGCGCGACCCACGGAGCCTCGCCGCTCCAGGCCGCGGGCAGCTCCGCGAGCAGCCCGCCTCCCGCCGTGCCCGCCGCGTCCGGGTTCACCTCCGGAACCACGCGCGCCAGGACCTCCGCCACGGGCTGGCCCACGTCCCGCGCGGACGCGAGGAACCCCGGCGACCAGGGCCCCATGGTCAGCGAGCCCACGCCCGTCACCGGGGTGCCGCCGCCGGCCAGGTACGCCGTGGCGGTGAGGCCGGACGCGCCCAGGCCGTCCACGCGCGCGCCGCCCGACAAGAGCGCCTCCTGCCCGCGCCCGCCCACGACCCTCAGCAATATCTGCCGGGAGTAGCGGAGGATCTGATCCTCGCGCAGCGCCATGACGCCGTCTCCTTCAGCCCCCCGCCATGGCGGGGATGAGGGTGATCCGGTCCGCGTCCTTCACCGGCGTGTCCAGCGCCTTGAGCGCGCGCACGTCCTCGTCATTGAGGAAGACGTTCACGTACCGGCGCACGGCGCCCTTGTCGTCGAAGAGGCGCGCGCCCATGCCGGGATAGCGCACCTCCAGGTCGCGCAGCACCTCGCCCACGGTAGCGCCGGTGGCCTGGACCTCGGACTTGTTGCCGGTCAGCGTCCTCATGGGTGTCGGAATGCGGATCGTGGCCATCGTTCATTTCCCCCGCTTGCGGATGATCAACCGGTGCGTGCCGTCCCCGCGCGGATCCAGGGAGACCACGTCGTGGCCCTCGTCCTTCGCGCTGCGGGGCACGTTCTTCAGGGGCTCGTCGCCCTTGAGCAGCACCTCCAGGAGCGAGTCCGGAGGCAGCGACTCCAGCTTCAGCTTGGTGCGCACGTAGGTCATCGGACACACCTCGCGGGTGATGTCCAACGTCGCCGTCACGTCGGGCATGCGGTGTCCTCCTGGGACGAAGGGAACGGGGGCAGCGACTGGATGTCGCAGCCCGGGCAGTCCGGCGCGCGCGTCACCTTCACCGTGCGCCCCTCCAGCGTCTCGCCGTCGAGCACGTGCAGCGTGGCCTGCCCCCGGGGCCCGGTGGCCGCGCCCGCGAGCAGCTCCAGGGAGAGCAGCGCCTGCACCGCGCCGATGAGCCCCGCCATGGAGCCCAGCACGCCCGCCTGCGCGCAGGTGGGCACCGCGTCCGGGGGCGGCACGTCCTCATAGAGGCAGCGCAGGCAAGGCCCCCCGGGGTCGATTCGCAGGGCCTGGCCGTGCATGCGCAGCACGCCGCCGTAGACCAGGGGCACGCCGGTGAGCACCGCCACGTCCGACAGGAAGAACTTGGTCGCGACGCCATCGGTGGCGTCCACCACCAGGTCATGCTCCCGGAAGAGCGCTTCGGCGTTGCCCGCGTCCAGGCTCTCGGGGATGGCCTCCACGCTCAGGCCGGGGAAGGCGCGCAGGAGGCCGTCCGCGGCGGACTCCGCCTTGAAGCGGCCCACGTCCTGGGTGCGGTGCCAGAGCTGCCGGGGCAGGTTCGTCACGTCCACCCGGTCCGGATCCACCAGCGTCAGGTGGCCCACACCGCCCTGGGCCAGCGCGAGCGACACCGGGCAGCCCAGGCCGCCTGCTCCCACGATCAGCACCCTCGAGCGCTCGATGCGGGTGGCGTGGGGAATGCGGGCGTGATGGTCGGTATCCGGGGAACCGTGCATGGGACTGGTGCTCCGCGAGGAACGAAACGAATATGGTGCGGCGACTCCACGTCCCGTCTTCAAACCGCCGCCGTCACAAGCGGCCCTCACCAGCCAGGACATATGAAAAACCTGACCGGCGCGCTCGTGTTTTCCACCCTGCTGTCCCTGGCTGTCGGCTGCCACAAGAACACCGGGGAGAGCCCCGACGCGGCCACCCAGACCGGCACCGTCCAGGAGGAGCTGAAGTCGGGCCGCGAGGCCGCTCCTCCTCCGGAGGCCACCGCCGAGGCCGGCACGCCCACCGAGTCCGGCTCGCCCAAGGACGCCAGCGCCGTGAACTACGACTCCGGCGCCAGCGACCGCCTGGCCCTGGAGGCCTGCGTGGACGGCTGGCTCAAGGCCCACAACCTGGACCGGTACGGCAACTCGAAGGGCACCATGTACGCGGGCGGCACGCCCCTGTTCGACGAGCGCACCGGGCAGAGCACCGACCGCCTGGACTACGTCCTCCAGCGCCAGCCCTCGGCCAAGAAGGCCTGCGTGGACGAAGGCGCCCCCAAGTAACGCCCGCTTCCCCTTCCGCAGCCGCCAGGATGCCGACCTGGCGGCTTGCCGGGAATTCCGTCCCCCGGGGCAGGTCCCGTAAGCTGCCGCTCGCATGGACAGCGACCCCCGACCCGGCGACGACCACCCGGCCCATGACCTGAAGGCCCGCGTCCGCGCCGTGCTGGAGCGCCGCAACCTCACGGACAACGTGTCCGCGGAGCAGGCGGCGGCCTCCTGGGAGCAGGACCGCTTCGTGGCCCGGGCCCGCGCGCTGTTCTACGCTCGGATGATGTTCCTCACGTTGGGCCTGCTCATCCTCGCGGTGCCCGCGTGGAGCGGCTACTTCGGCTTCAACGGGCCCATCTCCTTCCTGGGCTACTTCGCGATGCTCATCTACAGCGTCGCGAACCTGCTCGTCATCGACCACCCGAAGGCGGGCCGGTGGGTGACGTACCTGTCGCTGTGCTTCGACCTGCTGATCACCGTGGTGCTCATCGCCCGGCCGCAGGTGGGCGGCGGCCTCCAGAGCCCGCTCCTGGCGACGCAGCTGCTCTTCACCACGCTCTTCGCCATCCTCTTCCCCAAGCCGCTGGCCATCCTGCCGCCGCTCTTGGCGCTGCCCATCACCACGCGCCTGGACCTCTTGCTCAACCGCTCCGTGACGGCGGTGGAGCTGCTCACGCTGCTCTGGTACCTGGGGCTCAACTTCATCATCGTCTACGTGCTCGTGTACCTGAACGAGCGCGAGGCCACCGCGCACCGCGAGGTGGTGGCCCTGCAGGGTGACCTGAAGGAGCTGGCGGTGGTGGAGGAGCGCAACCGGCTGGCGCGCGAGATCCACGACGGACTGGGCGCGTCCCTGTCCTCGATGATCATCCAGGCGGAGTACATCCTGAACCTCGCGAGCGAGGACGGGCTGCGCACGGAGATCCGCGAGATGAAGGCCACCGCGGAGGAGTCGATTGAAGAGCTGCGCCGCAACCTGCGGATGATGCGCGACGACTTCGAGCTGGCGCAGGGCCTTGAGGACTACATCAAGACCTTCCGCGACCGCACCGGGCAATCCATCCGCTTCGAGCGCACGGGTCTGGCGCGCAAGCTGCCCCCGGACGCGCAGCTGGCGCTGTTCCGCATCCTCCAGGAATGTCTGTCCAACGCCGCGAAGCACGCCGAAGCCAAGGAGGTCCAGGTGCGCCTGGACTTCAGCGCGGAGGGCGTGCACCTGGTGGTCCGCGACAACGGCAAGGGCTTCGACCCGGGCCGCACGCCGCGTGGCCACTACGGCCTGCTCAACATGCGTGAGCGGGCCATGAAGCTTGGAGGTTCCATCGTGGTGGACTCGGCGCCCGGCGCCGGGGCCCAGGTGGCCTTCTCCCTCCCCTGTCTTTCCGCCTGACACGCACCGGAGCCC
>NZ_RAWL01000197.1:0-15443 GCF_003668885.1 Corallococcus sp. AB049A
GGGCGGGCATGTACGCCAGCCTGCACCCGGACAACGTCAGCCACCTGGTGATGCTCAACGCGCTGTACGCGGGCAGCGCGGAGCACAAGATGCTGGGGAAGGGCACGGACTTCGAGGATCCGAAGCGGCCGGGTCGGTTCAACGCGGAGGGCATGGGCGCCTACCGGTGGAACACGGGCGCGTCGCTGATGGCGGTGTGGGACCGGCAGCTGCCCGCGGAGGAGGCGGAGCGGGCGAAGTGGAGGGACCCGGAGGTGGCGGCGTCGTTCCAGCGCGAGGCCGTCACGAGTGATCCGCTGGGGCCCTCACGCACGCCGTTCGCGTTCCGGGCTCCGTCCGGGGCGCTGGAGGACAGCTTCTACCTGGCCACGGGCCGGCAGCTGTGGGACGGGGCGGCCATCACGGCGAAGGTGCTCCTCTTGCGCGCGGAGAACGACTTCTGGAGCCGGCCGGAGGATGTCACGCGCCTCCAGGAGCACCTGCAGCACGCGGCCAGCGTGAAGGCGGTGGTGCTCCCGGGCGCGACGCACTTCGTGCACCTGGAGCGGCCGGAGCATGGCCGCCGCCTGCTCATGGACGAGCTGCTGCGCTTCACCGGCGCCCGCGTCACCCCCGCGCCGAAGCCCCCGAAGCCGGCCACGCCGTGAGCCGCTGGACTTGAGCGAACGATGATTTCCATCCGGAGACTCGAACAGGCGACCCCCGAGGAGCTGCGGTCGCTGGCGGAGCTGCTCATCGACTCCGTGGAGGGAGGCGCGTCGGTGGGCTTTCTTCCGCCGCTCTCGCTGGAGGCGGCGGCGGAGTACTGGCGGGGCGTGCTCGCGGCGCTGGGGCCGGGGCTGGTGTTGTGGGTGGCGGAGGTGGACGGGCGCATCGACGGAACCGTGCAGCTCGCGCCGTCCCTGCGTCCCAACGGGCTGCACCGCGCGGAGGTGCAGAAGCTGCTCGTGCACTCGCGGGCCCGGGGGCAGGGGCTGGCGTCGCGGATGCTCCAGGAGGTCGAGCAGTACGCCCGGAGCGCGGGGCGGACCCTGCTGGTGCTGGACACGCTGGCGGGCTCGAAGGCGGAGGCCGTGTACCAGCATTGTCAGTGGCAGCGCGCCGGAGAGATTCCGGACTGGGCGCGGCACACCGACGGTGCGCTGCACCCCACGGTCCTCTTCTACAAGCGGCTCGACCCCTGAAGCGGGGGCGCGGAGGCACGCCTTCAGGGCTGATACGGATACCGCGCCAGGACCTTCCCTTCGGGTGACACGGCATACAGTTCGTACCAGTGCGCGGAGGGATTGAATCCAGGGGTCGCCCAGCCGCACTTCTCGACGCGCCGCTTGATCTCCACGAAGTACAGACCGCCATGTTGGGCCACGGAGACTTCCATGGCCTTGGCGGTATACGAACAGTCCTTCGCATACTCCTTGGGAAAACCCGCCAGCAGCCGTTGCAAGGCCGCATGGGCGGCGAGCACCGCCGGACCGTCCAGCGTTGCGAGGGGATGCAGGTCGTCAGGCCATTCAATCCCCACTGCGACGATGGGAGCGCGAGGAGCGGTGCCTCCGTCGCCGTTTGCCGCGACGGGAGAGGACACCGTGCTGCCTCCGTCCCTCGCGGTGGTGCTGGGAGAGACAGCAGGCGTGCCGCCATCCAGCAGGAGCGTCAAGAGAAGGATGGAGTGCGGAAGTTTCATCATCGGGACGTGCTCCGGGAACTTCTACCACTTCAGCTCAGGCGAACAGCGCGGTAGCAGCATGCGGGGGCTGCGCATCCCGGAAGCCTCTTGCGGATGACAGTTCGCCTGGAACTCCCAGCGGGCCGTTGCCTCGTTCCATTGAAAGACCTCCCCCGCAGGGTTCCACTTGTAGAAGCGGGGCTCGTCCTTGTGGCCCGTGGCGAGCCAGGCCCATGCGGGAATCAACCGGTTCCGTGAATCACGCGCAAGTTGGCCATCCGGGCTTGCGGCGTAGGACACCATCGTCCACAGCCCATCCGCCATCTTCACAGCGGGAAACTGGGTCAGGTCCTCGCTGCTCATTCGCGTCGCGCACGGGTGATTGTGCGCGAAGCCGATGATGAATGGGCTCCGGCCAAAGGATTCATCGTCGACGCCTCCAAAGGGCGGCTGGCACGAACTGCGTTCCTTCACCAGGTTGCGAATGGGCCATGAAACACGCCAATCCTGCGGCGTCTTGTAAAGAGCGACGCAGTATTCGGCCGCGTCCGGTCGCGGACCTCCGGTGTTCGGGTCGCAGGCATCCACCGCGCCCGGCAAGGTCATCAGGGCCCGGAGCGTCGGCAGCACCAGGTCATCTGGAATCGTGTCCGTGTCCGCTACGACGGTCGGAATGTCCTGATGCGGCCATGGCCCAGGGGCTACCGCGAGATCGAACCGCCCTTCCAGGATGGGGAGTTCGGATCGCAGGTAGTAGAGCCTGGGGCCCGCGCATCCCAAAACCAACGCGAACAAGAACGTGGAGGTGCGCCAACCTGCGGAATGCCTTCCTGGAAGCGCTTTCAGGCACTGATATTCGAAAAGGTGCGCGGGCATCGCGGCTCAGGATAGCAATTGCCAGCCTCGTGCCTGAAGTCACTCCGCCCGGAGCACGACCGCGGGGGGCACGTGCGCGGCCCTCCGCGCGGGCAACAGCGCCGCGAGGAACGCGACCGCGCCGAGCACCGCCACGACCAATCCATACGTCAGCGGATCCGTGGGCCGCACCCCGTTGAGCAGGTGCGACAGCGCGCGGCTGGCGCCCCACGCGAGCCCGAGCCCCAGCACCAGGCCCACCGCCGTGAGCCGCAGGTAGTGGCTCAACACCATGCCCATCAACTGGCCTGCGCGCGCGCCCAACGCCATGCGGATGCCCAGCTCCCGCGTGCGCTGCGCCACCGCGTAGGCCACCACGCCGTAGAGCCCCACCGCCGCGAGCACCAGCGCCAGCCCCGCGAAGACGCTCGCCAGCAGGAGATAGAAGCGCAGCGGCGCCACCGTTCCATCCACCACCGACGCCAGCGTCCGCACGCTGCCCGACGCGAGGTTCGCGTCCATGCCCCGGACCTCCGCCCGCACCGCCCGGGCCAGCGCGAGCGGCTCGCCTGTCGTGCGCAGCACCAGCGTCATCTCCGTGGAGCGCGCCTGCTCGTAGGGGATGAACACCTCCGGCGCGGCGGGCGCGGCCAGCCCCTCCGTGGCCAGGTTCGCCACCACTCCCACCACCCGGCCTCCGAAGGCGCCGTTGCCCCAGTCCATGTCCGTGTCGAGGGTGCGGCCCAGCGGGTCCTCTCCTGGCCAGAAGCGGCGCGCCGCCTCCGCGTTGATCAACACCGCGCGTCCACCGGCGCCCCGGTCCTCCGGTAGGAGCCCCCGGCCCCGAAGCACCGGCACCCGCAGCGCTTCCAAGGCCCCCGGCGTGACGACGCGGATGCTGGCCTGCCAGGGCTCCATGCCCGGCGCCACCGGCCGCCGTGGATCGCGCACCGCGAGCGTCCACCGCTTGCCCTCCATGGGCAGGCCCCCCATCGCGCCCGCCACGCTCACGCCCGGCAGGGCCCGCAGCCGTTCGAGCAGCCCGTCGTAGAAGGCCGCGGGCGCCGCGCTGCCGAAGGCGTAGCGGATGGGCGGCAGCTCCAGCTTCACCGTCAGCACGCCCTCCGGCTGGAAGCCCGGGTCCACCTGCCGCAGGTGCACGAAGCTGCGCAGCAACAGGCCCGCGCTCACCAGCAGCAGCACCGCCAGCGCCGTCTCCGCCACGATGAGCGCCGCGCGGGTGCGGTGGTGGTGCGCGGCGCCGCCCGCGCCCTCACCCGAGGCCCGGAGCACGCGCGCCAGCTCCACGCGCGACGTCTGCCACGCCGGCACCAGACCGAAGAGGAGCGTGGTGAACACCGACAGGCCCGCGGTGAACGCCAGCACGGTGCCGTCGAGCGACACCTCGTCGATGCGCGGAATGTCCCGGGGCCCGAACGCCGCCAGCGCATCCAGCGCCCACATGGCCGCGAGCAGTCCGGCCCCACCCCCCAGCACCGACAGGAGCGCGCTCTCCACCAGCAGCTCGCGCGCGATGCGCCCCCGGCTGGCGCCCAGCGCGAGCCGCACGGACGTCTCGCCCTCGCGCGACGCGGCCCGCGCCAGCAGCAGGTGCATGAGGTTGGCGCACGCGATGAGCAGCACCAGCCCCACCGCGCCCAGCAGCAGCAACAGGGAAGGACGCACCGGGCCCAGCAGCACGTCGCGCAGGGGCTCCACGCTCGCGCCCATGTCCGCGTTCGTCGCCGGGTAGCGCGCCGCCAGGCTCCGGGCCACCGCCGCCGCGTCGGCCCTCGCCGTCGCGAGGCTCACGCCGGGCGCCAGCCGCCCATACACCTCCAGCCAGTGCGCGCCGCGCGCCTCCGGCTTCGTCATGGACGCGTCCTGCACCACCGGCGTCCACAGCTCCGCGTGCGAGGGGAAGTCGAACCCCGGCGCCATCACGCCCACCACCGTCCAGGGCAGCGGGCCGCCCAGGTTCAGCGCGCGGCCCAGCACGTCCGGGCTGCCACCGAAGCGGCGCTGCCAGAGCGCATGTGACAGCACCGCCACCTGGGGCGCCCCCGGCGCGTCATCTCCCGCCTGGAGCGCCCGGCCCAGCTGCACGCGCGGGCCCAGCACCTGGAAGAACCCGGCCGTCACCAGCCCGGCCTGCACCTTCATGGGCGAGGCCTCCGTGCGGTCCGCCCCGAGCGTCACCATCGCGGGCGCCACCCCGGCCAGCCCCTCGAAGGCGCGCGTCTGTTCGCCCAGGTCCTTCAGGTCCGGAGGCGAGGTCGGCCCCGGACCCTGCCGGCCCACGCTGAACAGCCGCACGAGCCGCGCGTCGTCATGCAAGGGCAGCGGCCGCAGCAGCACCGCGTGCACCACGCTGAAGATGGCGACGTTGGCGCCAATGCCCAGCGCCAGCGTGGCCACCGCCACGACGGTGAACGTGGGGCTGTGACGCAGCCGCCGCAGCGCGAGCCGGAGGTCCTGGAGGAGGGAAGCCATGGCGGACGCCGTGAGCATGGCCCATGCCATGGCGGCCGCACAGGCACTCCCTGACGACACGAACGCGAGCACTGACCGGCGCTGGGAATCCGCATCCCGCTTCCGGACACGCGCGGACGAACCTTGCCGCACCCTGTCATCGCCGCACCGGCGCGGCAGGGGGAAGTGGGAGGGCGTCCAGCGCGGGCGCCCTCCCGCTCGTGTTTCAGCTCACGCGCGAGCGCTTGCGCCGGGCGGCCAGCGCGGCCAGCGCGAGCCACGCGAGCGGCGCCACCGGGGCCGCGCCGCAGCCACAACCGGAGTCCTCCTCGGGCGGCGGCTGGCTCGTGCCCGCGTCCGGGTTCCCCGTGCCGGCATCCGGCTCACCCAACTCCGCCGTCACGGTGAGGGTGAAGCCCAGCTCGGCGTCCGGCGGCACGCCGTTGGTCGCCCGCACGAGCACGTCCACGGTGCCCACCGCTGACGGTGTCCAGGTGATGAGGCCGCTCGTCGCGTCGATGCTCATGCCCTGCGGCACGGTGCCCACCAGCGAATAGGTGGGCGCGGGCCGGCCCCGCGCGATCACGGTGTGGCGGTACTCGACGCCCACCACGGCGGTGGTGACCGGCGGGGAGTTGATGGAGGGCGGGAGCGGTTCGTCGTCCACCTCCACGGCCTGCACGGTGCGCGCGTCCAGGCCCGGAATGGCGAGCGTGATGGTGGCCTCACCATCCACGTTGTCCGCGTCCTGCGCGGCCCGGAGCGTGACGGTCCGCGGCGTGTTCCAGTTGGACGTCGTGAACGTGAGCGTGGACGCGGAGTCCACGGTGAGGTCCGCGTCGCCCTGCGTGGACGCCACCGTGACGGTGACGTTGGACGTGGGCCGCTGGGACAGGGACACGTCGAAGGTGGCGGTGCCGCCCTCGGGCACGGCGAGCCGCGGGGCGGTCAGCACCAGCCGGGCCGAGTTGTTGTCGATGGTGGTGGCCACCACCGCCTCGTCCTGCAGGCCCTCCGAGGACACCGTGAAGGTGGCGGTGTCCTCGTCCGTGTCCGCGTCGTCCATCGCCTCCAGCACCACGGCCTGCGGCACGTTCCAGTTCAACGCGTTGAAGACGAGCGTGTCATTGCTCGCCACGCGCAGGTCCTGGGAGCCGCCCAGGGCCCGCGCCACCCGCACCGTCATGGGCGCGGCGGGTGCCTGGGCCAGGCGCACGGTGAAGGCCGCGCGGCCGCCCTCCATCACGCGCGGATTGAGTCCGGAAACGACCAGCTTCTGGCCGGTGGCGGTGGGCGTCACCCGGACCACCCGGCCGCTGGTGACGGACACCGTGTAGAGCGCGCCGTCCGGCCCCACGCTCATGTCCACGTTGGCGCCGAAGCCCGTGCCCCACTCGTCCACCGTCGCCACCGAGTTGTCCGCCGCCAGCGTGGCGCGCGTCAGCTGGCCGCTGTTGTAGTCGCCGAAGAAGTAGCTGCCCCGGTACTCCGGCGGGAACAGGGTGGCGTCATAGAAGACGCCGCCGGTGATGGAGCCCCCCAGCGTCTGCGTCATCGCGCTGCCGCCGCCGCTGGTGGCGTCCGGCAGGCCCGGTTGGGCCACCGTGAAGGTGGTGGTGCCAGGCGCGTTGTTGGCGCTGGCGACGTAGAACTCGCCGTTGAAGCTGGCGTCCGCCACGCCTTCGAGGAGGAGCTTCTCTCCCTTGCGGAAGCCGTGCCCCGCCGTGGTGGTGAACGTGGTGACGCCCCCGCTGCGCACCGCGCCCGTGGCGGTGAGGCTGCGCGTGTCCGACCCGTTGGTGCGGTACTTGATGACCGGGGTGATGTAGTCGTTCCCGATGGGCTGGTTGTTCTCGTAGTCGTTGTAGCCAGCGTGGCTGCGGCGGCCCACGACGAAGACCTGCTCATAGCCGGTGCCCACGCCGTTGACCCACAGCTGCCCGGTGGTGGGCTGGAAGGTGAAGGTGAACGGGTTTCTGAGGCCCCGCGCCCAGATGTATTCGTTGTTGGGGCCCACGCCGTCGTTGAACGGGTTGTCATTGACGGGCGTGCCGTCCAGGTTCGCGCGGCCCACCTTGGCCGCCAGCGACGTCAGGTCACTGTCCACGCCGGAGCCGTTGCCCAGGTCGCCAATGGCCCAATAGAGCTTGCCGTCCGGCCCGAAGCCCAGCCCGCCGCCGTCGTGGTTGTTGCCCACCGTGGGCAGCCGCGTGATGACCTCCGTGCGCGCGATGCCGGTGCCGTTGGCGTCCGTGTAGCGGACGATGCGCTGCTCGGAAGGGGAGACGGTGACGAAGAAGTAGACGTACCGGTTGACCACGTAGTTCGGGTCGAACGCGATGCCGATGAGGCCACACTCGCTGTTGGTGTGGACCGAGGGCTCCGTGGCGAACGTGCGCGTCACCAGCGTGGAGGTGCCCGGCTGTGTCTCCAGGACGCCGTCCTTCAGGGCCACCGTGCGCACCACGCCGTTCTTCTGCGTGATGAACAGGCGCCCCGAACCGTCCGGGGCCCACGCCATGCCCGTCGCCGGGCTCAGGCTGCTGGACGAATAGCCCGTTTCCGCGAAGCCGGCCGGCACGGCGGCCCGGGCCGGCGCGGACATCATCAGGCACAACAATGAAGCCATGAGGGGAGTACGCATGGCCCCCGACCCTACTTCACTCGGAGGAATCCCTACCGCGTCGCGGTGAACTTCCGCTGGATGAGGCACTTCACGCTGCCGTCCTCGACGGCGAAGATCTTCAGCATGTACTCGCCCTGGATGACCGACCTGTCGGTCTCCTTGCGGGGTGAGGGCGCGGCGACCGTCGACTTCATCTCGAAGCGGCGCTCGAGCCCCTCACCAATCCTCTGCGCATAGCTGAAGTCGAGCGTCCGCGAGGGCTCGCCTTCGTAGTAGGTCGACAGGTACTGGTCGTCGATGTTCCCGCTGACGTAGCTGTCGGAGGTGGTCAACACGAGCGGCCCCTTGGGAAGCTCCAGGCCCAGGGCCACGCATCCCTCGCCTGGCGGCGAGGTGTCCTCGAGTTGGAACGTGTAGGTGCCCCCGATGGCACAGCCCTCATCACATTCAGGCGTCGAGCTGCTACAGCCCGGGTTCCCCATGCCGCTGCCCATCGTCATCATCCCCACGGCAATCAGCACGGGGATGCGGAGGAACGTCACGGCCTTCGGGGAACGGGCGCTGCGCGGGGATTCGACGTGCATGGAAGACTCCAGGTGGAGCGGGAGGCGGCAGGATAGGCCAGGGCCTGCCCCCTTTCACACCTGGAGTCCGTCGAACTCCTTTGTGACGTCAGGGCTTGCGGGACGCCACCGCGGGCGCGGCGCTCATCGCCTGGCTGAGCTGCCGGGCACCCTCCGAGAAGGCGCCGCGAGCGAGCTCCTGCCCGGCGGTGCCGAGCACCTGGGCGAACACGCGGTCGAAGCCCTTCGCCAGACCCATGGACTTGTGGGGCTCGCCCTTGGAGTCCGCGACCATGTAGAGCGACGAGTCCAGCTCGGCGGGCGGTGCCTCGCCCTTCTGCCGGTACAGGTCCTTCATGGCGGCCAGCGACTCGTCGTGGCTCTTGCGGATCTCTCCGCGCGCCATCCCCTTGAAGAGGCCCGGGACGTCGCGCAGGTCCACGTGGATGACGACGATGGGCTTCTTCTCCCGCACGCCGTAGATGAACTGGGAAGCGCGCTGGCGCAGCTCTTCCTTGGTGCTCTTGTTGGCATACAGCACCAACGTGGGACGACCCTGCCCGATGGGGACCTCCTTGCCGAACACATCCTTGAGTTCAGCGGCGCTGGCCGGGAGAGCTCCCAGCAATCCGAGCAGGCAGGTCAGCAGGGCGGTCTTCTTCATGCAGTGGCTCCGAAGGGTGAAGAATCGCATCGGGTCCACCAACATCGTCCTCTCCGGTCTGAATCCCGGCGGATGCATTCAGTCCACCGGTGCGGATGAGGGGCCGGCGTAGCGAGCCCTGGGACGCAACAGCTGCCCCATGGCGTGTCCGCGCTGATGGGGACGTGGTGACAGACGGCAGGTCGCCCGGTGTTCCAGGCCCCAGCACCTGTTTCGCTGGAGGCCAGAGACCATGGGCATCACACTGGACCGTCGCTCCCTCATCCAAGCCAGCCTGGGTTTGACCGGTGGGCTCGCGCTTCTCAAGAGCGCTCCCGCAGCCGCTGCTACGCCCTCCGGGGAGCCCCGGCCCTGGTGGGAGCTGGGGCTGATGGCGGACCCCATCATGGAGAGCCAGTTGCTGCACTTCCTGGCCGGGACCTACAGCGCGCAGTCGGACATCAGCGAGGTGCTGGACACCGCGAGCCGCATCGTCGCGGGGGATGACTGGAGCTGGCCCAACGAGTGGGTCCACACCGCCGACCGCATCCGCGCCATGGGGGACGTGAGCCTGTCGCGCCGCCACCCCATCAGCGCGGGCAACGCCTACCTGCGCGCCGCCAACTACTACCGCGCCGCGCTCATCCACCACCCGGAGCCCACGCACCCGAGCGTCGTCGCCACGGGGCGCAAGGCGGTGGACGCGTACAACAAGGCGCTCCCGTTGCTGAAGATCCCGGGCACGCCCGTGCGCATCCCGTACGAGAACACCACGCTGCCCGGCTACTTCTTCCGCGCCCCGAGCGCCCGGAGCATCGCGCCGCTGCTCATCTTCCAGCAGGGCCGGGACGCGTGGCCAGAGGAGTCCAAGTACGTCATCGACGCGGCGCTCGCGCGGGGCTACCACTGCCTCATCGTGCACGCGCCCGGCCAGGGCATGGCCATCCGCGAGCAGGGGCTGCCCTTCCGTCACGACTGGGAGCAGGTCATCCGCCCGGTGGTGGACTTCGCGCTGTGCATCGCGGGCGTGGACTCGCGGCGCATCGCGCTCCTGGGCTGGAGCATGGGCGGGGCGCTGGTGCCTCGCGCCGCCGCGTTCGAGCGGCGCATCAAGATCCTCATCCCCAACCCCGGCGTCCTCAACTGGGGCGATGCGTCGTTCGAGCAGTTCAACATGTACTTCCCGGAGCTGATGCCGCTGCTGGACAGCGACCCCCAGGCGTTCGACGCGGCCATGGGCCAGCTGATGCAGCAGGTGTTCCTGTACCGCTGGTACATGAAGGACTCGATGTCCAAGCACGGCGTCAGCACGCCGTCCGCGCTGCTCTTCGAGCTGCGCCGGTACAACAACGAGCCCATCGTCCACCGCATCCGCTGCCGCACGCTGGTGATGGACGGCACGGCCGAAGCGTTCTCCCAGGGCCAGGCCCGGCTGCTCTTCGACGCGCTGGAGTGCCCGAAGGACTACATGCTCTTCACCGCGCAGGACACGGGGCTCCTGCACTGCCAGGAGGGCGCGCAGGCCGTGGCCAACCACCGGATGTTCGACTGGCTGGACGAGTACCTCTAACGGCGCTTCACCGCAGGCCGCTGCCGAGCACGGCCCGGAAGACGGCCTCCACCTCCTGCGCGTCCACGCCCAGCTCCCGGGCCCACGCGCGGCGCACGGCGAGCAGCGTCTCCGTGCGAGCGGGTTCGTTCCCTTGAGCCTGGGCGCGGCGCTGGCGGCGGGCCAGCTCCTCGCGGCGGGCCAGCAGCTCCACCAGCTCCCGGTCGAGCGCGTCGATGTGCTCGCGCGGCTCCCGGGGCGCGGGTGCTCCCGGCTCCAGGCCGGGCGCGGCGACGCCGGAAACCTCCGGCGCCCGTGCCACCTCGGGGGCCGCATCCAGGTCGCGGTGGATGTCCTGGAGCGCCGTGAGCAGGCTCCCGCGCGCCTCCGTGGCGTACGGGTTCTCCTGCTGGATGGCGTTGAAGAGGTGGCCTGCGTCCGCGCGTACGGTCTCGATGGTGCGCGACAGCGCCTTGAAGCTGGCCGGTGCGAAGGGCACGTCCGCCGCCGCGCCGGAGTCCACCATCCCCTTGGCCACGAAGAACGTGAGGGCGTGCGTGCGAGCCATCACCCGGTCATGCCCCTCCGGCGTCTGCTCAATCACCTCGCAGCCCAGCCCCTCGTAGAAGCGCCGGGCGCGCGGGGCGGCCTCCGGATGCAGCGGGTTGGGGCAGAGCACCACGCGCATGGGGCGCTCCGCCATGGCCAGGCTCAAGGGGCCGAAGAGGGGATGCGTCCCCACCCAGGGCACGCCGGAGCCCAGCACCTCCGTCAGCGCCTCCACGGGCTTCACCTTCACGCTGCCCACGTCCAGCACCAGGTGCTCCGGCCGCAGGTGGGGCTTGAGCGAACGCAGCACGTCCCGCATCTGGGGCACCGGCACCGCCACCACCACCAGCTCCGCGCCCTCCAGCAGCTCCGGCACCGAGCGCGCGCGCAGCGGCTCCGGCACGTCCGCCACCGGGTCCAGGGCGCGGTGCTCCACGCCCACCGCCTCCAGCAGCGTTCCCAGCGCCCGTCCAAAACGTCCGTATCCCACCAGCGCGACATGCGGCATGCGCCGGAGTCTACGCGGGCCCGCGGTGGAGAAACGACCGCCGGGTCCCTCGTGAAGAGGAACCCGGCGGGGGACGGCGTGCCAGGGTGGAGGCCCCTGGACTACCGCTTGAGGAGCATCTGCTCGGTGAGGCAGGAGTCCGTCTTCTCCGGGACGACGAAGAAGGGCTGCTGGCGGCTCAGGCCCTGGGTGGTGCCGAGCCAGCCGTCGCCAATCTGCCCGGCGCCGTCGTACACCAGCGCCAGCCAGTCATTCTGCGACGCGGGGAAGAAGTCCACGCTGTCGGAGTCGCGGTTGAAGTTGTACGCGTAGGACGCGGTCTGGATGGCGCCGCTGCCGTTGATGTCCAGGTTCGCGCTCGCGGTGCCCGCGCGCTGCACGCCGTTGACGCGCACGCCGATGCGGGCCAGGTCCGCCTCCGTGGTGGGGGCGATGGGCGCGAAGGCGGACACCTCGTTGACGGACGTCTCGCTGACGGAGGCGACGCGCACGCGCGAGTAGTCCAGCACGCTGTCCACGCCGTCGATGCGCAGGCCGACCGTCTGGTACTCGTAGTTCATCACGCTCAGGTAGTTGGGCTTGTAGTTGGCGTCGTCGTTGCCGCCGTGGCGCAGGCCGATGTTGTGCCCCAGCTCGTGCATGAGCGTGCCGGCCTGCTGCAGCTCCGTGCCGCCCGGCGTGGACCAGCCGCCCAGCGTCACGATGAGGTCATGCGCGGGGATGCCGCGCGACAGGCCGCTGGAGGTCGTCGTGCCGTAGGTGTTCGCGAACAGCGCGTAGTGGAAGAAGGGCGCGCGGCGCGGCCTGAAGTACTTGGCCTTGATGGAATCCACGCCCACCCAGCCCGTGTCCAGGTTGGAGATGGCGTCCGCGGCGGCGATCTGCGAGTCCAGCACCAGGTGCAGCGCGATGCCCGTGGAGCCGTTGGGGTTGGACACCGGCGCGTTGGCGAAGGCCGCCGTCACCATGTCCAGCGCGCCCTGCGTGGGCTTGCGGTCCGCGTAGTAGTCCACCTCCACGAACACGTCCTTCTTGAGCGGGTTCGCGCCCCAGTAGCGCAGGTCCACGCCGCCGTAGCCGTACAGCTCCGCGTAGTCGCTGATGCGGTCGCCGTCCGTGTCGGAGTTGTTGGGGTTGGTGCCGTACTGGTTCTCCGCCGCGTCGCAGATGCCGTCGCCGTCCGTGTCCACCGCGTTGAGCGCGCACAGGTACACGGACTGCACCGCGGAGACCTGATAGTCGGTCCCGTTCTGCGTCATCGTCTCGTACTTCGGCCGGTGGTAGACGCTGACGGAGCGGTAGCCCGCGCGGGAGTAGACGAGCCGCAGCGCCTCCTCGCCGGACGCCGGCATGACGAGCTGCACGTGGTCGTCGCCGTTGTGGTTGCCGTACGCGTCGAAGACGTAGAGGCCGGACGAGTCCGTCGTCTGGTACGGGGTGCCGGTGCCACAGCCGCTGCCGGAGCAGGTGCCGGAGGCGACGAAGACCGTCACGCCTTCCACGGCGCTGCCGGTGGCGGAGTCGTAGATGAAGCCGTAGACACACCCATTCAAGCCGACGAGAGCCATGGAGGCCGTCAGCAGGCTCTTGTGAAACGTGGACATACATCCCCCTCGGAGGAATCAGGGGCTGGCTTCCGTCGCCAGCCGCCACATGTACGGCGGGGGTGGCGGATATTCTTTCGGGGTTTATTTCAGGGATTGGGAACGCGCGGGGCCGTCGGGTTGACAGGGGTCTTCGTCTGTCTTACTCCTGTCTCATCATGAGGCCCGTCTCCATCCATGTCCTGCCTGTCCTGAGCGCCTTCGCGCCGGCGGCGGACGTGCGCCTCGCCCCCCGTCACGAGGTTCTGCTCGATATTTGAGCAGGCGGACCGGGCCCTCCGGTGCGCGCCGTGGCTGGTTGCCCGCGTGCCGTGAGCTCCGTCTCCGCCCGTCCCATCCCGGGGAGTGTCTTCGTGTGTCCTCGCGCGTTCCCGCCACGGCCTGACGTGCCGTCGCGGTCCCGCGCGCGCGGCTGAAGACAGCCCCCGGTCCATTCCTCTCATCCAACCGGCGTCTCAATCCAATACACCCGCGGGCCTCGCTGCCCGGACGGGAACGGGAGTCTTCCATGCCTCGCACCACGCGCATCGAGCGGTACCGCAACATCGGCATCATGGCCCACATCGACGCGGGCAAGACGACGCTCACCGAGCGCGTCCTCTACTTCACCGGCCGCATCCACTCCACGGGAGAGGTGCACGCGGGCTCCACGGAGATGGACTGGATGGAGCAGGAGAAGAAGCGCGGCATCACCATCACCTCCGCGGCGACGACGGCCTTCTGGCAGCCCCGGCACGGGCGGGAGGCCGGCGTGCCCCACCGCATCAACATCCTGGACACGCCGGGCCACGTGGACTTCACCATCGAGGTGGAGCGCTCGCTGCGCGTGCTGGACGGCGCGGTGGCGGTGTTCGACGCCAGCCAGGGCGTGGAGCCGCAGTCGGAGACGGTGTGGCGTCAGGCGGACCGCTATGGCGTTCCCCGCATCGCGTTCATCAACAAGATGGACAAGGTGGGCGCGGACTTCGCCGCGAGCGTGCAGTCCATGGTGGACCGGCTGGGCGTGCGCCCGGTGGCGGTGCAGTACCCCGTGGGCGACGGCGCGGACTTCCGCGGCTTCGTGGACCTGGTGCGCATGCGCTTCGTGCGCTTCCAGGACGACGAGGGCCACTTCGACGACGACGCGCCGGTGCCGCCGGAGCTCATGGAGGCGGTGCTGCCGTACCGCATGCGCCTCGTCGAAGAATGCGCGGACGTGGACGCGGGCGTGATGGAGAAGTTCGTGGACGGGCGGGTGGAGCAAATCACGGCGGAGGACCTGGAGCGCGCGCTGCGCCTGGGCACCCTTTCGCGGACGCTGGTGCCGGTGCTGTGCGGGTCGGCCTTCAAGAAGAAGGGAGTGCAGATGCTTCTGGATGCGCTCGTCAGCTACCTGCCGTCCCCCGCGGACGTGGCCACCGTGGAGGGCTTCGCGCCCGTCACCGGCGAGCGCATCAGCCGTCCCGTGTCGGACTCCGGTCCGCCAGCGGCGCTGGCGTTCAAGCTGATGAGCGACAAGGCCGTGGGCGGCATCGTGTTCCTGCGGGTGTACTCAGGGACACTGCGCGCGGGCACCGTGCTGCTCAACCCCGTCACCGGACGCAAGGAGCGGGTGGGGCGCCTGATGTTCATGCACGCCAACCGCCGTGAGGAGGTGGCGGAGGTGCACGCGGGCGACCTGTGCGCGGCGCTGGGGCTCAAGGGCGTGCGCACGGGCGACACGCTGTGCGACCCGGAGGCGCCGGTGGTGCTGGAGGCTTTGAACGTCATGGAGCCCGTGGTGCAGCTCGCCGTGGAGGCGCGCTCCCCCGCGGAGCTTCCGAAGCTGGAGGAGGGCCTGCAACGGCTGGCGGCGGAGGACCCGTCGCTGCGCCTGGGAGTCGACGCGGAGAGCGGCCAGGTGCTGCTGTCCGGCATGGGTGAATTGCACCTGGAGGTGGTCGTGGACCGGTTGAGGACGGAGTTCGGCGTGGAGGCGCGCGTGGGACAGCCGAAGGTGGCGTACCGGGACACGCTCCAGGGCGCGGTGCGCCAGGAGTACCGCCACGTCCGCCAGTCCGGCGGGCCCGGCCAGTACGCGCGGGTGGTGCTGGACGTGGGACCGGCGCCGCGAGGGGCGGGGCTCGTCTTCGTGGACGCCACGAAGGGCGGCACCATCCCCCGCGAGCTGGTGCCCGCGATTGAGAAGGGCGTGGCCGGGGCCATGGCGCGGGGCGTGCGGGACGGCGTGCCGCTGGTGGACGTGGAGGTGCGGCTGGTGGATGGGGACACGCACGTGAAGGACTCCACGCCGCAGGCCTTCGCGGTGGCGGGCTCGCTGGCGCTCCAGGAGGCCGCGCGGCGGGTGGGCGTGCAGCAGCTGGAGCCGGTGATGGAGGTGGAGGTGGTGACGCCGGAGGAGTTCCTGGGCGACGTGCTGGGACTGTCTC
>NZ_RAWL01000198.1:0-15394 GCF_003668885.1 Corallococcus sp. AB049A
GGGCGGAGACGCCCGATCCGGACAACTGCCAGGATTCGAAGATGGGTTGCCCCCCGTCGGAGCAGCCCTCGACACCGGGCGACGTTCCACCGGGGAGCGGAACGCAGACGCCTCCGGGCAATGAAATCCCACAGACGCCACCGCCTCCGGACAAGCAGCCGGAAGCGCAGCCTCCGGCCTCGGGGGCCACGCTGTGGTTCGCGAAGGAAGGCGCCGCGCAGGACGACCTGGCGCTGGACCTGGCCGTGGAGGCCACCACCGGGGACTTCTTCACCGCGGCCGCGCACGGCTACGACGACCTGGACGCGCGCACGCCCACGGATGACTCCGTGGAGCTGGTCCTCACGCGGCGCTCCGGCACGGGGCAGACGCTGTGGACGCACGCGTACGACGTGCGCGTGGACCCCGCGCCCGAGTCCCTGCGCGCGGACGTGCGCGTGCGCGTGGCGGCGGACGGCTCGGGCGGCATGCTCCTGGCCGGCAACATCCAGGGCACGGTGGACCTGGGCACGGGCAGGCTCCGTGACGGCGTCATCGTCGCGCGGCTGTCCGCGGACGGCGTGACGCTCTGGGCGAACCGGGTGCCCGGGGCGCTGACGGTGAAGGACGTCGCGGCGGACGCGGAGGGCCGGCTGTACGTGGCCTATACCGCGCCGGGCTCCGTGGACCTGGGCAACGCGGTGAAGGGCCCCTCGGCCGGCGTGGCGGTGTTCGCGGCGGACGGCACGGCGGAGCGCGCCTTCGCCGTGGGCAACGCGGAGTCCGGGGGCGCGGGCGCCGAGCCCTTGTCCCTGGCCCCCGGCGCGGATGGCAGCGTGGCCGTGGCGGGGCGCTACGTGGGCACGGTGCGCTTCGGCACCAACGTCACGCAGGGCTCCGGCTCCGGCAGCCCCTTCGTGGCGCTGTACCGGCAGAACGGCGCGCTCGGCTGGGCGAAGGTGCGGCCCGGCGTGAAGGGGAGCGTCCGCGACGTGAGCCGCGACGCCGCCGGTGACGTGGTGGCGGGCGGCGACTTCCTGGGCAGCTTCTCCTGGGCGGGCGCGTCGCTGAAGGGCACCACCAGCCCCAGTCCCTTCGTGGTGGTGACGGGCGCGGACGGCACCGAGCGCTGGGCGCACGACCTGGGCGTGGACGCGTCCGTGCAGGGCGTGGCCATCCACTCCACCGGCGAGGTGCTGGTGGTGGGCTACACGTACTCGTGGCTGGAGAACGGCACCACGGGCACGGACGGCCTGGGGTCCGCGCAGCTCTTCACCCAGCGCTTCGACCCCACGGGCCAGCCGCTGAAGTCGCGCCTCTTCCTGGGCGCCACGCCAGAGGCGCGCGGCGAGCTGTACGGCGTGGAGGCGGTGCCGGCGGTGACGTTGATGCCGGACGGCGACGCGGTGTTCTTCGGCTACACCGACCGCGTCACGGACTTCGGCGTGGACAAGTTCAAGCCCACGCGCGGTGACGTCTTCCTGGTGCGCGTGAAGTACTAGACGGACGTCACGGCGAGCCCCGCGGGGCGGGACGCAGCGCGTTCTGCCCCAGGCGCGAGAAGTTGATGGAGTTGCTGAGGATGCGCACGGCCTCCTGGTCCGCGTGGAAGCCCATGGAGTTCTCCGCCTCCACGAAGTCCAGGTAGAACTGGGCGCGCTTCTGCAGGTCGCGCGCCTTGGCCAGCGCGTCCTCGGGCACTCCCGACTTCTGCGCGCTCTCCAGGTCGTGGATGAGGTCCACCAGCGCGTCCATGGCGAGGTTGCGCGTCTGGAAGGTGCGCGTCTGGATGGTCTCCGCGCGCTGGAGCAGCTCCGCCTCGCTCCACTTGTGGCACGTCTGACAGGCGCGGTTGATGTTGAGCAGCGGGCTGCGCACGTGGTGGTCGCTGACCTTCATCGCCCCCTCGCGCTGGTAGGGCATGTGGCAGTCCGCGCACGCCACGCCGCTCTTCGCGTGGATGCCCTGGTTGTACATCTCGAACTCGGGGTGCTGCGCCTTGAGGACCTTCGCGCCGGTGAGCGCGTGGGTCCAGTCGGCGTGCCCGTCCTCGTCGTAGTACGCCATGATCTGGTCGATGTTGATGCCCTTGGCCCAGGGGTACGTCAGGCGCTTCTCCTTGCCCTTGAAGTAGTACTCGACGTGGCACTGCCCGCACACGTACGTGCGCATCTCCTGGCGCGTGGCGTCCCGGTTCACCTGGAAGTCCGCCACGCCCTGGCTGGCCTTGAGCGCGGCGATGCCCTCGATGAAGCCGGGGCGCGTGACGCGCAGCTGCATGGTGCCGGGGTCGTGGCAGTCGATGCAGGACACCGGGTGCTCCACGAGCTTGCGCGCCTCCGCGAAGGGCATCTGGTTCATCTTCTCAAAGCCCTTGATGAGGTCCCCGTCCCCCAGCTTCTTGTAGGGCACGTACACGCTGCCGTGGCAGTGGATGCACGTGCCCGGCTGCTGCGTCACCTGCTGGCGCTCGGTGAAGGTCTGATCATCCAGCATGTACGCGTGGCCGCGCTCCTCGCGGAAGTCCTTGGCGAAGGCGTAGCCGCTCCACATGGTGACCAGGCGGGGGTCCTCCTCCAGCCGGCTCTGCGCCACCACCGAGCGCGGATCCGCCTGGGTGGGCGTGCGCGCCAACGCCTCGCTGCCACCGTAGCGGGTGCGCTTCTGGTCCACCGTGCGCCGGTAGCCGTCGTATTGCAGCGGGAAGTTCTTCCCCCACACGGCGGGGTCCGTGATGGTGTCGTTGAGCTCCACCACCCGGTAGAAGGGGTTCTTCCCCTCCTGCTTGCGCTCCATGATGTTGACCAGGAGCGCGGTGACACCCGCCGAGGCCAGCGCCGCCACCACCGCGACCGCCACCACGAGCCGGATGCCGCTGAACCACCGGCGCTTCTCCGAGGCCTTCTCGGGCTCGGTCATCGTGCAATCTCCTTACGGATGAGCTCGGGGTTGCCCGACCCTTCGGGGTGACCCACGGAGTTGTGGCAGGTGAGACACTGGAGCTGTGCTTCATGGCCGCTCGGGGGCGACTCGATGGCCTCCACGATGGAGGCGTGGCACTTGCGGCACGCGTTCTCCGTCACCACGCGGTTGCCCGGACGCAGGCGGATGGGGTCCGGGAAGGTGCCGGTGGTGAAGTAGAACGAGTGCCAGAAGCCGTTGCTCGCCTTCGTGTAGTACTTGGGAACGAGGCCCGCGGGCGTGTGACAGTCGTTGCAGGTGGCCACCGCGTGGTGGCTGCTCTTGCGCCAGCCGTCGTACTGCTCGTTCATGATGTGGCAGTTGGCACAGGCGGCGGGGTCGTCCCGCAGGTACGACGCCCCCTTCGCGTACGCGAAGGTGAAGCCGCCCAGGCCGACCGCCACTCCGATGGCGGTCCCCAGAATCACGGCCAGCACGGTGCGGGTTGCGAAGGGCACGGAAGCCACCCTACAGAACTTCCACCGCGTGTCGTTGGACGATTGCGCGTGAAGTGCCGGACATCTGTCCGCGACCAACGGTCGCGTGGTCCCACCCCTCCGGCAAGCCCCATGCTCGCGTATGACCAAGCGTGCGGCGGCGGTGTTGCTGTGGGTGGGGTTGAGCTCGGGCTGTGCGCACTACCGCGTCCAGGCGCCCGGCGCGGCCGGGGCCAGCGCCACGGAGGCGAGGAGCGAAACCCTCTGGTCGCTGGGCTGGGGACTCGTCCAGGAGCGGCCCCGGGTGGACAACTGCCAGGACCAGGCGCTGGCGGAGGTCACCCAGAGCACCAACCTGGGCTTCGCGCTCATCAGCGTGCTGACGCTCGGCCTGGCCATGCCGCAGCAGGTGGAGTGGCGCTGCGCCAAGGCCCAGCCCACGCCCGGCGACCTGGGCGTCCTCGGGGCGCCTTGAGCCATGCCCCCCGTCATCCACGAGAGCAGCCAGAAGCGCTGGCAGAACTGGCACCAGAGCTACACCCAGAAGCTGGAGCTGCTGGTGGATGTCTGGAACGCGGACGCCTCCCAGTCCACGGTGCCCGGCTACGTCGACACCACGCAGGGACTCCAGGGGCTCATCCAGCGCGCCCTCACCGAGCGCCTGGAGATCCGCGGCCTGGGCGGCGGCTGGTCCTTCACCAAGGCGCCCGCCACCAGCGGAATCCTCGTCAACACGCGGCCGCTGAACTACCTCTTCCCCGCGCCCCGCACGCATCCCGCCTATCCAGGCCGGAGGGAGGACCTCCTCTTCGCGCAGTGCGGGGTCTCCGTCGCGGAGCTGAACCACTTCCTGAAGAAGACGGGCAAGTCGCTGACGACGTCGGGTGCCAGCAACGGGCAGACCATCGCGGGGGCCATCGGCACGGGCACGCATGGCTCGAATCTGGAGACCGGCGCCATGCAGGACTTCGTGGTGGGCCTGCACGTGGTCGTCTCACCGGACCGGCACGTCTGGCTGGAGCGGGCCAGCGCGCCGGTCATCCACGACGAGATTCCGCAGCGGCTCGGGGCCGAGCTCATCCGGGACGATGCCCTGTTCAACGCCGTCCTCGTGGGCCTGGGCGGCTTCGGCCTGGTGCACGGCGTCCTCATGGAGGTGGTGGACCTCTACTACCTCCAGGCGTACCGCCGGCGGATGCCGCTGGATGAAGGGCTCTGGCGCGCGTTCGACCAGCTGGACTTCTCCGGCATCACGCTGCCGGGCCCGCCGGGGCTCAAGCCCTATCACTTCACGGCGGTCATCAACCCCAACGACCTGGACCGGGGCGTCTTCGTCACGGTGATGTACAAGCACGCGCGGTGTCCGGAGGGCTCGAGCCCGCCCAGCCCCGGCAGCAAGCTGACCCAGGGGGACAACGGGCTCGAAATCATCGGCGTGCTGACGGACATGGTCTCGGAGCTGACCATCCCGCTGCTGTCGCGGCTGATGGATCGCTTCTACACGGAATACGAAAACATCTGCGGGACGCACGGCGAGCTGTTCACCGACACGACCACCCGGGGCAAGGCCTGGGGCAGCGCGGTGGCCGTGCCGCTCGGCAGGGTGCGCGAGACGGTGGAGCTGGCGCTCGCCACCAACCGCGCGTACCCGTTCCCCGGGCTGTTCGGCCTGCGCTACGTGCTGCCGTCCAAAGCCACGCTGGCCTTCACCCGGCACGCGCCCATGACGTGCGTGCTCGACATCGACGGAGCGGCGTCCACCCGCACGAAGGGCTACAACCGCCGCGTCTGGCAGCAGCTCGCCCGGTCCTCCATTCCGCACACGTTCCACTGGGGCAAGTTCCACGAGCTGGACGGCCCGGCGGTGCGAGGCCTGTACGGCGAGGCCTCCGTCAACGCGTGGCTCGAAGCGCGCAAGGCCCTGCTCCCCACGCCGGAGCTGCGCGAGGCCTTCGCCAATGACTACCTGCGCGGCCTGGGACTCGCGTGAGGAGGCTCGCCTGTCTGGCGGTCGTGGGCGCCCTGCTCACTCCAGGCGCCGCGGGCGCGGCGGGCTCGGACGACGACATCAACCTCTATCGCTACGTGCTCGACGTGGACGTGCCGGAGTCCCCGGCCCTGGTGGCGCTGGACGAGGCGCCGCTGCGCGTGCTGCTCGGCGCGGCGCCCAAGCCGGTGATGGCCACGGTGCTGGCGTCGGCGGCGCCGGGTGACTTCCGCCCGGGGCTGGCCCTGGACGTCGCGCCCTACTTCCTCTTCGGCGGTGGCATCCGGAGCCTGAGCAGCTACCGCTCGAACTCACTGGCCGGCCGGCTGATGCGGGTGCTGACGAAGACGACAGTGTCCGCGGCCGCGCTGCCGGACCTGGACGGCACGGGCGCGTGGCGCGTGGGCCTGGGGCTGCGGACGACGTTCCATGATCCGCACGACCCCGTGCTCAACTCCGACCTGCCCGAACGGGTCGCGCAGGAGCTGGAGCGCCACGGCATCCCGCCGCCCGCGGACTCGGACGAGGACGTGTCCGAGCGGGGCGTGGACCTGTCCGCCGTCTTCGATCAGGCCGAAAGACAGATGCGCTCCCGGAGCGGAGACCTCCAGGTCTCCGGCGGCTGGGGCGTCTCCGCCCGGGCGGACGGCGCCGCCCTCACCGGCGACGGGCTCCACGACACGCAGCACACGTTCTGGCTGACCGGACAGGCCGCGCTGGGCCGGCGCTTCGACGCGCTCGCGACGATGCAGGCGTTGGACCTGTTCCGGAGCAGCAGGGCGCTGCGCTCCGGGCTGGCCGTGCAGCGCAAGACCTCCGTGGCGGACCTGCGCGCGGAGCTGGCCTTCGACGGCACCGACAACCGCCTGCACCCGGGCGCGGCCATCGACGTGAAGCTGCCCGGCTGCACCAGCGCCCTCGCCTCCCTCACCACCGCGCCCGGCCAGGTGCTCCGGGCCCAGCTCCAGCTGCGCTGGTACTTCGCGCAGTGCCGCTGAAAGACGAACGGGCCCGGCGCACGCATGCACCGGGCCCGAGGAGCCTCAGCCGCCCAGCGCCACGTTCTCCAGCACGCCCAGCGCGTCCGGGACGAGCACGGCGGCGGAGTAGTACGTGCTCACCAGGTAGTTCGTGATGGCCTGGTCGTTCACGGCCATGCGCTTCACGGTGAGGCTGGGCTCCACCTCGTCCGGGATGCCGGCGTTGTGCAGGCCCACCACGCCCTGGTCGTCCTGACCGGTGCGCATGGCGATGATGGACGTGGTGTTCTCACGGCTGATGGGCAGCTTGTCGCACGGGAGGATGGGCACCCCGCGCCACGCCTGGAACTTCACCCCGCCCACGTCCACCACCGTGGGGTACAGGCCGCGCTTGTTGCACTCCCGGCCGAACGCCGCGATGGCGCGCGGGTGGGCCAGGAAGTAGCGCGTCTTGCGGCGGCGCGACACCAGCTCGTCCATGTCGTCCGGCGTCGGCGGACCCGAGCGGGTGTTGATGCGCTGCTTGAGGTCGGCGTTGTGCAGCAGGCCGAACTCCGGGTTGTTGATGAGCTCCCACTCCTTGCGCTCCTTCAGCGCCTCGATGGTCAGCCGCAGCTGCTCCGCGGTCTGGTTCATCGGGTCGTTGAAGACGTCCGCCACGCGGGTGTGCACGCGCAGGATGGTCTGCGCCACGCTCAGCTCGTACTCGCGCGGCTTCAGCTCGTAGTCCACGAAGGTGCCGGGCAGCACGGGCTCGCCGTGGTGTCCGGCGGCCAGCGCGATGGCGGCCTGCCCCGCCTTGTCCTGGGGCTTCTTGAGGTTGGCCTTGTAGCGCGCCACGTGCGCCTGGAGCGCCGGGGACTGGGTGATGAGGGACTCGAACACCGCCTGCGGCAGCGCCATCACCGTGCAGGCCGTGACGGCCTTGACGGTGAAGGGCCACACGTCGTTCGACTCCACCACCGCCTGGTCGCCGAAGTGGTCGCCGTCCGCCAGCGTGTCCAGCACCACGGGGTCGCCGTACTTGCCGGCCGTCAGCTTCTGCGCCTTGCCGTGGGCGATGAGCATCACGTGCTCGGCGGCCTTGCCCGCCTCCACGATGACGTCGCCCGCCTTGTAGTGCTGCTGGATGAAGCGGCCGGCCAGGGTGCGGATGAGCAGGTCATCCACGTCCTCGAAGCCCCGCATCAGCGGCAGCTTGAGCAGCTCCTGCGCGATGACCTCCACCTTGACGCCGATGTTGCTGAAGTTCAGCCGGTCGTCGCCCACGGTGTACGTCAGCCGCCGGTTCACGCGGTACGTGCCGCCGGACACCTGCACCCAGGGCAGGATGTTCAGCAGGTAGCGGGGCGAGATGCCCTGCATCACCGGCTGCGTCTTGGTCGTCGTCGCCAGCTGGCGCGCACCCGCCGTGCTCAGGCTCGAGCCCTCGTGCGCCGCCACGTCTTTCTGTGAGTTCGCCATGGAAGAATCTCCGGGTCGCTAGAGGGACTACGAGCGGCCCAGCTCCACGCTCTCCAGGATGCCCAGCGCGTCCGGCGTCAGCACCGCCGCGGAGAAGTACGCCGTCACCAGGTAGTTCATGATGGCCTTCTCGTTGATGCCCATGAACCGCACGTTGAGGCTGGGCTCGATCTCATCCGGGATGCCCGCCTGGTGCAGGCCGACGACGCCCTGGTTCTTCTCACCCACGCGCATCAGCATGATGGACGTGGTGCGCGTCTCCGACACCGGAATCTTGTTGCAGGACACGATGGGGATGCCGCGCCACGCGGGCACGTGGTTGCCGTTCATCTCGATGCTGGTGGGGTAGATGCCCCGCTTGTTGCACTCCTGCCCGAACGCGGCGATGGCGCGCGGGTGGGCCAGGAAGAACGACGGCTCCTTCCACACCGTGGCCAGCAGCTCGTCCATGTCGTCCGGCGTCGGCGCGCCGGAGCGGGTGTGGATGCGCTGCTTGAGGTCCGCGTTGTGCAGCAGGCCGAACTCGCGGTTGTTGACGAGCTCGTGCTCCTTGCGCTCCTTCAGCGCCTCCACCGTCAGACGCAGCTGCTGCTGGGTCTGGTTCATGGGGTCGTTGAAGAGGTCCGCGACGCGCGTGTGGATCTGCAGCACGGTCTGCGCGACGGCCAGCTCGTACTCGCGCGGGTGCGTCTCGTAGTCCACGTAGGTGCCGGGCAGCACGGGCTCGCCGTGGTGGCCGGCGGCCAGCTCGATGGCCTTCTGGCCGGAGGTGTCCTGCTTCTTCCTGGAGCGGGCCTTGAAGTCCTCGATGTGCTTCTGCAGCGACGGCACCTGCGCCACCACCGCCTCGAAGGCGGACTGCTGGAGGACGAGCGCGATGACGGGCGTCACGGCCTTCGCCGTGAACTGCCAGTAATCCTGAGACTCCAGCAGCGCCTGGTAGCTGTAGTGGTCGCCGTCCGCCAGCGTCTCCAGCACCACCGGCTCGCCGTACTTGCCGGTGCCAATGCGGTTCACCTTGCCGTGCGCGATGAGGACGATGGAGTCCGCTTCCTTGCCGGCCTCGGTGATGACCTCACCGGCCTTGTACTCCTTCTGCACGAAGCGGTTGGCCAGCGCGGTGAGCGCGTCCACGTCCTCGTAGCCGCGCAAGAGGGGCAGCTCGCCCAGCTCCTGGGGAATCACCTGCACCCTGGCGCCGGTGCTGGTGAAGGTGACGCGGCCGTCACCCACCGCGTACGTCATGCGGCGGTTGACGCGGTACGTACCGCCGGACACCTGCACCCACGGCAGCAGCTTGAGCAGCCACCGCGAGGAGATGCCCTGCATCTGCGGCTCGGACTTGGTCGTCGTCGCCAGCTGACGCGCCGCCTGCGTGCCAAGGCTCTGGTTGTTGTCGTCGAACTTCTTCAGGTCGTTGGACATGACTCACCCTCTCCAGGTTGAAGAATCAAGAAAGCTTCGGTTTTCGGTGGGACTCAGGGCCTGCTGGCGCGGAACAGCTCCGCGATGCGCATCGCGGACCTACCCAGGCCGGAGACGTTGGCGGCCTTGAGCTTCGGCGCCGCGTCGTGGCGCAGCTCCGCTTCGGTGTAGCGGGCCACCTCCGCGTGCCACCGGGGGATGCCCGCCATCCACTGCTGGAGCTGCTCCACGTACTTGAGCAGCTTCTCCTGCGCCTTCGCGTCCAGGTTGAAGGTGCGGATGACCACCGGCAGCTCCTTGGCCACCAGGTGCTGGAACTGCTTCATGCGCGCGGTCATCAGCGCGTTGACCACGAGGACGGCCTCGTCCTTGTCCACGCCCAGGAACTTCTGGACCGCGAGCACGCAGTTGTTGAGCTCGCCCTCGAATTCAATCTCCTTCTGGTAGGAGAACAGGTCGTTGACGAAGCAGGCGTAGTCCGCGGCGGAGTTCTCCAGCCCGCGCAGCGTGCGGGTGTTGAAGACGTCCTCCGGCACCGCGTCCCCCTTGGAGAGGCGCGACAGGCTCATGGTGAGGTCCGAGCCGAACGTCTTGCGGCGCATCTCCACGTAGTCCACGGGGTCCGGCACGCGGTTGAGCAGCTGGTTGTTCAGCTCCCACACCCAGCTGTCCGTCATGTCCTGGATGGCCTTGCGGAACAGCATGCGGTTGCGCGGCGACAGCGGGCCGGCGGTGCGCTTCCACAGGTCCATCAGGCCCAGCTCCACCGGGTTGGTGGGCACCGCGGCGTTGGCGGCCTCCACGTCATCCGGCATGAACTGGCCCAGCCGCGCGGTGAACAGCTTCGCGCCCGCCATGTCCCGCGTGTTCGCGTAGAGCATGGGGAAGTAGTCGTCCGCGTAGGTGCCCCAGACGAGCCAGCACGCCGTCAGGTCCAGCTGCTCCGGCGTCGCGTCCGGGTGGATGTACGCGCCGCACAGGGCCACGTCCGCCGCGTCGAACTTGTGGTCGTCCCAGACGTAGAACCCCACGACGGGGACCACCTCCAGCATGCCCACCCGCCGCGCCCACGCCTTGGAGTTCCTGCGCGCGTGGTCCAGGTGGGGGCTCAGGTACGTGCTGTATGGCGCGTAGAACGGCGGCAGCTTCGTGGGGCCCACGTGCTGGCGCGGCACGTGGCTCAGGGAGCGGGCGCGAGGCCCCAGCCCCAGCCCGCCGGGCGACAGGGGAATCCGCAGCGCGGAGGTGCCCAGGCCGGACGGCAGGGGGATGGACAGCCCCGGCTGCTCCTCCGAGTGCTGGTTCATGTAGCGGTTGGAGCGCAGGTGCCACTCGTGGCCGCCGGACTGCCAATCCTGGAGGCCGCGCAGGTACGTGAGCACCTGCGCCTGCTCCACCGGGTTGAGCGCGTACTCCGCGAACAGCCACGGCAGCTCCGTGGCGAACGTCGTCTCGAACTGCTGCAACCGGGACGTCAGCAGGTCGTTGACCAGGTCCGCCGCGCGCTGGGTCTCACAGTCGAGGAACTTCTCCACCACCAGCACGCCGTTGGAGAGCTCGCCCTCCTCCAGCTCGCGCTCGTAGGAGAACAGGTCGTTGCGCAGGTGCACCGCGTCGGAGAACGTGTCCTTGAAGACGCGCATCGGCCGGCTCTTCACGACGCGGGCCGGAATCTCCGCGGCCACGGCGTGCTCCACCAGGTCCGACGACCAGGGCGCGCCGCCCACCTTGCGGCGCATCTCGATGTACTCGATGGGGTTGGAGACGCGCGCCTCGCTGATGTTCTCGATCTCCCACATCGACTCATCGAGCAGGTGCTTGGTGTTCTCGAAGAAGCGGCGGCGCCAGTCCATGGACATGGAGGGCACGGTGCGCTGCCACAAGTCCCAGAGCGCGCGCTCCACCGGGTTGACCGGCTCCGGCGGCGGGGACATGTCCAGCGGCATGAACAGCGGCAGCCGGTCCAGGTAGGCCTGCCCGCCCGCCACGTCGCGCGAGTACTTGAAGACCTCCAGGAAGTGGTCGTCGAAGTAGAAGACCCAGACGTACCAGTCCGTGATGAGGTCCAGCTCCGGACCCGGCGCCTCCGGGTGCGTGTACGCACAGAGCAGCGCGTAGTCCATGCCGTCGAAGCGGCGCTCGGACCAGACCTCGCGGTCCGTTCCATCCCGGGGCGGGCCCAGGATGCCCATCTGGTACGACCACGCCTTGGTGTGCGCGCGCGCCGATTCCAGGTTCGGGTTCAGCCGCGCCGGCCACGGAACGTAGAACTCCGGCAGCCGGAACGGTTGCTTCTGCTTCCCCTTCGACATGCACGCCCCTCGTTGATCCCCAGGGGCTTGTACTGTCGTCCAATGAACAACACCACGGAGAACGGTTTGAGCAGGAAACGGTGCTTAATCTCGTGAATAAGGGTTCGCGGGGATGACGGACGACCCACCCGGATCAGGGTTTGAGAATCCGTCTCCCCGCGTGACCTGCTAGCGGCGCGTGGAGCGGCGCACGGAGCTCTTGCGAGCGGACGTCTTGCGCGCGGGCGTCTTGCGCGCGGACGACTTGCCACGGGCGGACGTCTTGCGAGCGGTGCGGCCGGCGGCGGCGCGACGGGCCGGGGCCTTGCGGGCACCGCGCTTGGCGGTGGCCTTCTTCGCGGCGCCGCGCTTGCCCGCGGCCTTCTTCGCGGTGCCGCGCTTGCCCGCGGCCTTCTTCGCGGTGGCGCGCTTGGAGGTCGCCTTCTTCGCGGCGCCCGTGCGGCGGGACGACGCCTTGCGGGCGCCCTTGCGCGCACCGGAGGAGCGGCGGCGCGACGTCTTCGCGGGCGTGGCCTCACCCGCCGGCATCACCGTGTTGGACGACGGGGTCTCGTTCGGGTCCTGCATGTTCGACTCGGCGTGCATCAACAGCCTCCAGGGATGACAACACCTGAAGGGTAAGCGCAACCGCCAGAAGTGCACGCATGCCCCCCTGTGCGGATGCACGCCAGCTGACGAATGCGCGCGGCGCTGCATCCCGCGCGAGGCCGAAAATCCGGCTCCGGAGCGATCAGCGGCGCGTCTACACCGCGCCCTTGAGGAACGCGGCCAGCTTCTCGTACGCCACGGCCAGCGGCGGAATGGGCGCGCTCTCGTGCAGCTGGTGCGCCTGCGCCGTTTCACCGGGCCCGAAGTTCACCGCGTCCACGCCCCACTCGCCAAAGCGCGCCACGTCCGTCCACGCCTGCTTCGACGCGGCGGGCAGCCCCGTGAGCGACATCAGCCGCTGGAACAGCGGGTTGCCCGCGGCCACCGGCCCACTGGGCGAGCTGTCCGTGAACTCCACCTCCGCGCGGCCCGCCACCAGCGCCAGCACGTCCTCCTTCGCCCGAGCCACGCTCTTGCCCGGCGCGAAGCGGTAGTTGAGGTTCAGCTCGAACGCCTCCGGCACCACGTTGCGCGCACGGCCACCCTTGGCCAGCGTGGCGCTGATGACTTCATAGAAGGGGAAGCCCGCGACGTTCACCTCCACGCGCTCGCGGCCCAAGAGCTCCGTGAGCAGCGGCCCCGCCTTGTGGATGGCGTTCTCCCCCTGCCACGGCCGCGCGGAGTGCGCGCTGCGCCCCGTGAACCGCACCGTCACCTGCATGCTGCCGACACAGCCCACCTGCACCACGCCGTCCGTGGGCTCCATGGCGATGCCGAACTTCACGCGGGTCAGGTCCGGCCGCTTCGCGTACAGCGGGATGAGGCCGCTCTCCGCGTAGGCGCCCTCCTCGCGCTCGTACAGGAGGAAGGCCACGTTGACGGGCAGCGCGTCGCGCTTGAGGTCCTCCGCCAGCGCCATCATCACCGCCACGCCGCCCTTCATGTCGGACGCGCCCAGGCCGTGCACGCGCTCGCCCTCGATGCGCGGCGCGCGGCCCACGTCTCCGGGGTGCATGGGCACCGTGTCCAGGTGGCCGATGAGCGCCACCGTGGGCCGGGGGTCCTCCAGCGAGCCCAGCAGCAGCGTGTGCCCGACGCGGAAGACCTCCTCGCGGCGGAAGTGCTTCAGCGCCCAGCCTTCCACGTGGTCCGCGATGGGACCCTCGTAGCCAATGGGGCTCTCGATGCGACACAGCTCGAGCGTCGTCTGGGCAAGTCGGGTGGCGAGTTCGATGGAGGCCATGCGCGGAGCACCATACTCCCCGCCCGTGCCCGGCACATCGTCCCGTCAGGCGCCGTCCACCCGCTCCTCGAAGGAGGTGGCGCCATCCAACACCGTGACGCAGATGCACGCGGGGCCGTCCAACGCGGTGAAGTCGTGCAGCGACCCGTCCGTCTTCTCCAGCTCGTCGCCGGGCCAGACCTCGTGGCCGGTGTCCTCGCGAAAGCCGCCCTCCAGCACCAGGTTCCACTCGCGCCCCTGGTGCGCGTGGCGCGGGTAGCGGGCGCCGGGCATCAGCCGCGCCACGGCGGCCATCATCCCCTCGCGTCCGGGACCCGTCTCCACCGGCATCAGCTCCACGCCCTCCACCGGGCCGGGCATCCAGTTGCCGGGGTCCGCCATGGACTCCAGCAGCTCCCGGGCGCGGGCTTCCGTCACGTCCAGGAACGCGGCCACCCTCCCGGCCCAGCGGGCGAAGCGGCCGGGGCCCTCCATCTGGCCCATCAGCCGCTGGAGCACCGACGCCGGGGGTGTGACGGGCGGCACGAGCCCCCCCAGCGCATCCACGGCGGGCGCCAGCCGGGCCGCTTCCGCCCGGCAGCGCGCGCAGCCCTCCAGGTGCCGGGCCGCGGCGTCGCGCCGGGCCGGCTCCAGGGTCCCCAGCAGCCAGTCAGGGAGGATGTCGTCGAGGTGTTCCATGCGCTCCTTGGGAGGCTCCGGCGGGGTGCTACGCGTCGCTCGGAAACCTATACGCGACCGCGACAGCGGCGGATTTTCACCGGCTCACACCGCGACGGCGAAGTCCCGCAGGGCGGCGTTGAGGCTGGTCTTCTGGTCGGTGGACGCCTTGCGCTGTCCGATGATGAGCGCGCACGGGACCATGTACTTCCCGGCGGGGAACTGCTTCTCCCGCATGCCCGGAATCACCACGCTGCGCGCCGGCACGCGGCCCTTGTGCACGACCTCCTGGGGCCCGGTGACGTCGATGATCTGCGTGGACGCGGTCAGCACCACGTTGGCGCCCAGCACCGCCTCCTCCTCCACCACCACGCCCTCCACCACGATGGAGCGGCTGCCCAGGAAGGCCCCGTCCTCGATGATGACCGGCGACGCCGTGGGCGGCTCCAGCACGCCGCCCAGCCCCACGCCGCCGGACAGGTGGACGTTGCGGCCCACCTGCGCGCACGAGCCCACCGTGGCCCACGTGTCCACCATGGTGCCCGCGCCCACCCGCGCGCCGATGTTCACGTACCCGGGCATCACCACCGCGCCCCGCTCCACGAACGCGCCGTAGCGCACGGTGCCCGGCGGCACCACGCGCACGCCCGCCGCTTCCAGGCCCTTCTTCAGGGGCACCTTGTCGTGGAACTCGAAGGGGCCCACCTCCATCACCTGCATCTCCGACACGGCGAAGAACAGGAGGATGGCCTCCTTCACCCACGCGTTGACCCGCCAGCCCTCCGGGCCCTTCTCCGCGACGCGCAGCTCCCCGGAGTCCAGGCGCGCCAGCGTCTCGCGCACCGCCGCCACCGTGTCCGCGTCCTTCAGTTTCGCCCGGTCCGCGAACGCCGCGGACACCCGCTGGGAAAGCGCTTCGAGAGAGGTCGCCATGGCGGCGAGTTCAATCACACTTCAGCGGTCCGCGCCCTCCCTCAATGTCCACCGCCGGACGCCCTTCAGACGTGTGTCGCCCCCGGCACCAGGGCCAGCGGATGGGTCAGCGACAGGATTTCCCCGTGATGCTGTTTGTCAGCGGGCACCAGCGGCCCGGTGCCCTCCCTCAGCACCACGGCGCCGCGGAGCACCCGGCCCACGGCGGACAGGGGGACCTCCTTCCAGTGCCGGGTGAAGGGCGAGTGCCGGACATAGAGGTGCTCCTGGCCGATGAAGGCCACGTAGCCCAGCATCTTCCCGTCCGCCGAGCGGACCCGCATGCCACCAATGATGGAGCGCCGCTCGAACGGCGTGTCGTCGAAAGCCATCGGTCGTCTCCTCCCGTGCAGGGAAGAAGGTGGGGACGGGGGCCTTCCGCCGCGAGC
>NZ_RAWL01000199.1:0-15326 GCF_003668885.1 Corallococcus sp. AB049A
GCCCCGCCCGGTTGCCTGGGTGGTTTTCTTGCCTACACGCACCAGCGGAGGGAGCCTCTGTCCCAGGACGCTACAGGACGAGGTGGCCATGAAGCTGGGCGCATGGATGGCGGCGATGCTGGTGATGACGACGGGCTGCGCGACCGGATCCCCCACGGGGGCCTGGGTGGCGTCGGATGCCGTGCGCTACCGCTCCGCGTCCCCTCCGGCCTTCCCGCGCGCCTCGTTCTCCGAAGAGGTGGCGGTCCGCGAGAGCGCCCCTGCGCCGAGCAAGGCCCCGGCTCCGCGCAAGGCGCCGGCGGTGGCGAAGGCTCCGAAGGCCAAGGCTCCGGCGAAGCCGCGCGTCACGCCCGCGAAGCAGACCGTCGCGGCCCCGGCGCCCTCGGCGAACCCTCGTGAGCGGGTGCTGGCCACGGCGCGCGGCCTCGTGGGCCAGTCCTCGGTGCAGGTGAACGGCAAGCGCTACCCCGCGGACTGCACGGCGCTCATCGAGGCCACCTACTCCCAGGCGGGCGTGAAGTTCCGGGGAACGATCAAGCCCGGGGACAACGGCGTCACCGCGATGTACCGCTACGCCCAGGCGAACGGCCGCGTGTACACGAGCGGGCGTCCCCTTCCGGGCGACCTGGTGTTCTTTCGCGAGACGTATGATCAGAACCGCGACGGCCGGCGCAACGACGGCCTCACCCACGTGGGGCTGGTGGACGGCGTGGACGCGGACGGCACCGTCACCGTCATCCACCGCGTGAAACGCGGCGTGGTGCGCTACCGGATGAACCTGGCGCGCCCCCACATGGCCCGCGATCCGAAGACGGGCGAGATCCTCAACGACATGCTGCGAAGCCCCGCCCCCGGCCAGCCGCACGTGCTCACCGGCCAGCTCTTCGCGGCGTTCGGCAGCGTGCTGCCCTCCGGCCCGGCGAAGCCCGTGGCGGTGGCGGCCCGCTGAAAAAGGAAAGCCCGCCGATTCCAGCCGTGCGCTTCCGGAACCAGCCGGAGCGCCGCGCGGGAACCGGCGGGCCTGGACTGCAAAGGCGTTGAGGCTCAGGTCGACGTGGACGTGGGCACGCGAGCGGTGCGGTCCCACGCGGCGCGCTGCGAGTTGCGCAGGAAGCGCCAGAAGCCCACGGCGATGGCCGCGTTCATGGTCACGAAGTAGTACGCGATGGACGTGGCCTTCTTCGCCGCGCCGCTCTTGAAGACGCCGGAGCGGCCCATGTAGGCCAGGGCGTAGAAGCCCAGCTGCGCGCCCAGCGTGAACCGGTAGAACATGCTGTCGAGCAGGAACAGGTTGGCCAGCAGCGCCAGCGCCATCAGCGCGGGAGCGCACCAGCGCAGCAGCTTGTGCGACCAGAAGGCGAACGCGGCGAAGCCGGCGGTGGGCAGCAGCAGCCCGGGCACGAGGCGCAGGCTCTGGAAGTTGCCCGCGGCGATGCGCGCGCGCCGGCCGAACTCCTTGCCGTAGTCCTCCGTCGTCTCCTCGTGGGCGACGGCGCCCTCCTCGTAGACGACCTTGTAGCCGCTCTCCAGGATGCGCAGCGGAATCACGAAGTCATCCACGATGGTGGACGGCGGCAGCTGCGTGAAGAGCGAGCGGCGGATGGCGTAGAGGCCGCCGTTGGCGCCCACCACCGCGCCGCGCCGGCCCTCGTACATCTTGATGAGGGACTCGTAGCTCCAGTACGCGCTCTCCTCGTAGTCCTGCTTCGTGGGGTTGTAGAGGCGCAGCTTGCCGCAGACGGCGCCGACCTCCGGGTCCTCGAAGTGACGGACGATCTTCTGGACCGCGTCCGGGTCGATCATCGTGTTCGCGTCCGAGAGCAGCACGATGTCGCCGTGCGCGGACGGGATGCAGCGGTTGAGCACCGTCGTCTTGCCGGCGCGCGCCGCGGGCGACAGGCGCACGCGCGGATCCGTGCACCTCTGCACGATGCCGTCCGTGCCGTCCGTGGAGCCGTCCGAGCCGATGACGACCTCGAAGCGGTCCGCCGGATAGTCCAGCGCCAGGCTGTTCTTCAGCTTCGACTCGATGCAGTCCGCCTCGTTGTAGGCGGCCACCACCAGACTCACCGAGGGAAGCGGACCGGCCTTGACGCCCGTCCCGGCGCCCTCCCCCGTGCGCATCTTGCGCGCGTTCCGGAAGACCTGGGCCGCGCCCTCCAGGGCGAACAGGCTCAAGGGATAGAGAAAATACGTGTGCACGAGCGCCAGCGCCGCGCACCAGAAGAAGACCTCCGCCATCGACCACCCTCCCAAACCCGAGTCCTCGACGCCCGTGGACAAAGCAAGGCGCGTGCCTGGACGTTCAGAAGGACTTCAGGGCGAGAGAGCCAGCGAGCCCCCGGGACGGACTGGAGTTTCTCCAGGGTGATACGGAGGTGATCCGGTCAACGTTTCAGGGCAAGTCCTCGGCGGCGGGCGTCTGGGCGAGCATCCGCTTCGCCAGGTCGTGCTTGGGGTTGAGCGCCACCACCTCGTCCAGCAGCGTCCGGGCCGTGTCCGGATCCCCCTGGCGGATGGCCAGCCGGGCGCCCAGGACGTAGGCGCGCAGCAGGAGCCGATCCTGTGAGCGCAGCGCACCCAGCTCCTCGGAGACGGCCTTGAGGGTGGCGGCGGGCGAGCCGGAGCTGAGGGCGTATTCGGCGCGGGCCAGGACGCTCCAGGCGGGAGTGGGCTCCACCTGGCGCAGGCGCTCCGCGAGGGCCAGCGCGTTGGAGGCACCGGTCACCGAGGCATGGAGGGCCTGGGCCTTGAGGCGCGAGGCGACGGTGGCGGCGGGCTCCACGTCCGGAGCGGCCCGCAGCGTCTCCACCAGCGCGTCGAACTCCTTGCGCCGCGCGGCGATGTCGGTGCGCAGCGGCTGCATTTCGCGCTCGAGCGCGCTCATCTCCAGGCGAAGCGCGCGCGCCTCACCCATCCACTGCGGCGACGCCTTCGCGGTGGTGACGTCGTCCGCCTGGCGCTTGAGGGCATCCGCCTGGATGCGCAGCCGGTCGAACTCCGCGTGCAGGTCGGACAGCTGGAGGGCGTGGGCCACGGCCAGCTCGGCCTGGACCTCGGCGTACTTCGGGTGCGCGGTGGCCAGGGCCTTGAGGCTCTGGATGGCCTGTTCGCGCGAGGCCGCATCGTCGAGGCGCAGGCTCCGCACGGCCGCCTCCTTCTTCGACACGGCCTCCACGGGCATGGCGGAGTTGCGGTCGCGGAACGCGGGATAGGCCAGGTACCCGGCCAGGACGATGCCCGCGAGCACCGCGAGCACGAGGAGCACCCGGCTCAGCGTGGAAGCGCGCCGCGCGCCGTCCTCGATGACCATGGGCGCCGGGCGGGAGGAGGCGCCGAGCAGTTCTGGAGGAAGGTCGCCGGAGGGCCTGCGGGGAGGAATCGGCCGGTCCAGCCCGCCCCCGAGCAGCGAGGCATTGGGATCCGGCACCGCGCTCTTGGAGGGCTCGGTGCGAGCGAAGGGCGCGTCGTCATCGGGCAGGGAGACGGTCGAGGTCGGAGAGGAGGTCGCCCAGGGACTGCCACCGTGGCCTTCCGGAACGAGCCTGGCTCGCGAGCCGCTGGCCGCCGACCACGGCGGATCCGCGGGGTCGCCCGAAGGAGAGATGTTCTCGAAGGACCGGGAGGGAGCACTGGGCTCCGAAGGAGCCGCCGCCGCGTCCGAGACCGCGCCGAACGCGCGGGTGGAAACGCCCGCCTCGGTCCCCGAAGGCCCCGAGGGCCCCGGCACCGCGCCGAACGCACGGGTGGATCCGTTGCCAACGTCAGCGGCACCGGGGTCCGGCACCGCGCCGAACGCACGCGTCGCTCCCCCACCCTCCGCCACGGGCCCACGCGCTGAAGCACCGGGCTCCGCGATCCGGAACGAACCCGAGGACGACGCGGAGACCGCGCCGAACGCGCGCGTCGTCGCGCCAGGAGCCGCGCCCGGCGCAGGCGGCTGGACCGGAGGCGCCCCGGCAGGAGCAGGAGCCCCCACCGCCCCGAAGGCCCGCGTCGAGCCCATCGCCGCCGGAGGCTGCGCACCGGGAGAGACTGGCGCGATGGACGGAGGCGGAGGAATCACGCCGGACGAAGCCAGCGCCCCCGACGGGGGCGTGGGCTGCGGAACGAACGATCCGGACGCCGTCGTCGATCCCGCGAACAGGTTCGTGGACTTCAGGCTGGAAGCGCCTTCACCGCCGAAGATCTGCGTGGACGATTGGCCGCCGGTCCGTTCTCCCCCACCCGCCGGAGGAATCTTCGGAGCGGGAGCCATGACGCCGTTGGGCGAAGCCATGAACACGTGGCCACACCGCGTGCACTGCACCGAAGCGCCGCTGGGCGGCAGGAGTCGGGCATCCAACGCGTACTGCATCGAGCAATTCGGGCAGGAGAGCTGCACCGGCCGTGCTTACCACACGCTCCCAGGAGGCGCCGCCGCGTCCAGCACGGTGGCTGCCCGAAGGGTCTCCAACTTGGCAGCGCCCACGCCGGGCACCGCGTCCACGTCCTCCCAGGAGGAGAACCGGCCCTGCTCCTCGCGAGCGGCGACCAGCCGTTTGGCCAGGTCACGGCCTACACCGGGCAGCAGGGCCAGCTCGGACTCGGAGGCCGCGTTGAGGTCCAGCTTGAGCCCCAGCGCGAGCGCCTGCGCGCCCGTGGGCACCGTCCCCGGGCCACAGGTGGCGAGCCCCGAGGAATCCAGCCGCACGGCCTCCGGAGGGCAGTCGAGCGCCGGCCGCGAATCCGGCCACCGCGCCCGGGCCGTGAAGCCCAGGGCGAGCAACCCCAAGGACAGCGCCGCGAGCGCGGACGTGCGCCCGAACCGCCTCAGGCCTTCTGCCCCTTGAGCGCGTCCACTTCCGACACGGTGGGGTTGGCCTGCACGGGGGGCGGCGCGTCCAGCCCGAAGGCCGTGTGCAGCGCGCGCACCGCCAGCTCCGTGTACTTCGTGTGGATCACGCAGGAGGTCTTGATCTCCGACGTGGAGATGAGCTGGATGTTGATGCCCTCCTGGGAGAGCGTCTGGAACATCTTCGCCGCCACGCCCGAGTGGTTGCGCATGCCCACGCCGACGATGGACACCTTGGCGATGGCGTCATCCACCTCGAGGCCCGTGGCGCCCACCTCCTGCGCGGCCTGCTTCACGACCTCGTGGGCCTTGGCGAAGTCGGACTTGGCGACGGTGAAGGTGACGTCGGTGCGCCCGTCGCGGGATGGGTTCTGCACGATGAGGTCCACCACGATGTGCTTCGCGTCGAGCGCCCCGAAGAGCTTCGCCGCGGTGCCCGGCTGATCCGGCACACCGACCACGGTGATCTTCGCCTCGTTCCGGTCGTAGGCGACCCCTCGAACCAGCACGTCCTCCATGGATGCGTCCTCCTCGCAGACGAGCGTGCCCGGATCCTCGGTGAAGGAAGACTTCACCCACAGGGGCACCTTGTACTTCATGGCGAATTCGACCGAGCGGATCTGCAGCACCTTGGCGCCCAGGCTGGCCAGCTCCAGCATCTCCTCGTAGGTGATGCGGTCCAGCTTCTTCGCGGCCGGGCACACGTTGGGGTCGGTGGTGTAGACGCCGTCGACGTCCGTATAGATTTCACACGCGTCGGCCTTCAGTGCCGCCGCCAGCGCGACGCCCGTCGTGTCGGACCCGCCGCGGCCGAGCGTGGTGACGCTGCCCGTCTCGTCCACGCCCTGGAAGCCGGCGACGACGACGATCTTCCCCTGCTTCAGCGCGGCGCGGATGGGCTCCGCGTCGATGCTCTTGATGCGCGCCTTGGAGAAGGTGCTGTCGGTGACGATGCGCACCTGGTGGCCGAGGAAGCTCACGGCCTTGCCGCCCTGCGCCTGGATGGCCATGGCCACGAGCCCGATGGACACCTGCTCCCCGGTGGCGACGACGACGTCCTGTTCGCGCTCGTCGGGCCGGTCGGTGATCTGCGCGACCAGTTTGAGCAGGCGGTTCGTCTCACCCGACATGGCGGAGACGACGACGACGACGTCATGGCCGGCTTTCTGGGCGGCGAGGCAGCGGCGCGCGACGTTCTTCATGCGCTCGGTGTCACCCACCGAGGTACCGCCGTACTTCTGGACGATGAGGGCCACGAGGTTTGCGACCTCCCTGCACGGACGGGCGCAGGCTATATGGGCGCCGGGGCCTGGGTGTAAAGGGCCCTCAACCTGCCTGCCGCGAATCCGCTAGCCTTCGTGGCCCAACGATTCCAAGCCGCATTTCCGGAGTAGCCAGAACATGTCCCGCCCCCGCCTCCTCATCGATGGTGACACCCTGAAGCTGGAGGAGATCCTCCAGGTCTCCCGCCACGAAGTCACGGTGGAGCTCGCCCCCGAAGCCGCGCAGCGGGTGCAGGCCTCCCGAGCGCTGGTGGACCGGGTGGCGGCCGGAGACACGCCCTCCTACGGCATCAACACGGGCTTCGGCACGCTGGCGGAGGTGCGAATCGACCGGAAGGACCTGCGCGACCTGCAGCGGAACCTCATCCTGTCGCACGCCTGTGGCGTGGGAAATCCCCTGCCCCTGCCGGAAGCGCGCGTGCTCCTGCTGCTCAGGGCCAACGTGCTGGCGAAGGGCTTCAGCGGCATCCGGATGGAGACGCTGCAGCTGGCCATCGACATGTTGAACAAGGACGTGGTGCCGGTGGTCCCCGAGCGGGGAAGCGTGGGCGCGTCCGGAGACCTGGCCCCGCTGGCGCACCTGGCGCTGGTGCTGATTGGCGAGGGCGAGGCGTTCTTCGAGGGCGTGCGGATGCCGTCGAAGCAGGCGCTGGAGAAGGCGGGCCTGAAGCCAGTGGTGCTGGAGGCGAAGGAAGGCCTGACGCTGATCAACGGCACGCAGGCGATGTGCGCGGTGGGAACGCTGACGCAGCTGCGAGCGGAGCTGCTGGCGGACGTGGCGGACATCGCGGGAGCGATGACGGTGGAGGGCCTGCTGGGCAGCCACAAGCCGTTCCTGCCGGAGATCCACGCGGTGCGTCCGCACGCGGGCCAGAAGGCGGTGGCGGAGCACCTGCGCCGGATTCTCAAGGGCAGCGAGCTGGTGGAGACGCACGTCAACTGCAGCAAGGTGCAGGACCCGTACAGCCTCCGGTGCATCCCGCAGGTGCACGGCTCGGCGCGAGAGGGCCTGGCGTTCGCGCGTCGCATCCTGGAGGTGGAGGTGAACAGCGGGACGGACAACCCGCTGGTGTTCCCGGACACGGGGAACATCATCTCCGGAGGCAACTTCCACGGTCAGCCCATCTCGCTGGCGATGGACGTGGTGGCCATGGCCCTGACGCAGCTGTCGAGCATCAGCGAGCGCCGCGTGGAGCAGATGGTGAACCCGAGCCTGTCGGGTCTGCCCGCGTTCCTCGCGAAGAACAGTGGGTTGAACAGCGGGTTCATGATTGCCCAGGTAACCGCGGCGGCCCTGGTGGCTGAGTCGCGAATCCTGAGCCACCCGGCCTCGGTGGACAGCATCCCCTCCTCCGCGGGCCGCGAGGACCACGTGTCCATGGGCATGACGGCCGCGCTGAAGGGGCGGCAGGTGTCTGAGTTCGCGCGGTCGTGTCTGGCCATTGAGCTGCTGGTCGCGGCGCAGGCGCTGGACTTCCGTCAGCCGGTGAAGCCCGGCAAGGGCGTCCTGGCGGCGCATGAGTTGATCCGCAGCAAGGTTCCGCACATGGACCGGGACCGCGAGCTGCATCACGACATCTCCGCCGTCACGGCGCTGGTGGAGTCCGGGGCGATCCGTGAGGCAGTGCGGTCGGCGACCGCGTAATCACGTTTGCGAATCAGGCAGGGCCGGCTCAGGTGTATTCCGGCTCTGCTTCCAGCCTGAAGCGTGTGCCCTAGGAGAGGCTGTGACTTTGAAACTCGGAGCCCTCACCACGCTTCTGTTGTTCCTGGCGGCATGCGCGACGCCAACGGCGGTTGAAAGCCGGTCCCCAAGGCGCGCCAACCTTCAGCGAGCCGCGACCTTGCCGTGGACGGACAACGGACGGTGCGTCGTTCGGGAGTCCACCCGGCCATGGCCTGTTCTGGCGGAGCGGTGCTTTCATGCCCTCGACCAGGGGCGGGTCCGATTCATCGATCGTTCAGGAAGATGTACGGTCGCTTCTGCTGAAGCCGCGACGCTGGGAATCGGACTTTGCGTCCTGGCCGCTCCGGAGGTCGTCGCTGGCGCGGTCCTCGTCGTCGGCGCGGTAGTGATAGCGGTCGCCATCAAGGAAGCACTGGACGAGGTGGATTGGCCGGAAGCGTCCCCGGTGCAGAGGCTTGAATCCGCTGAGAGAGAGTCCTCAGCGAACCGCAAACCCAGCCCCCAGCCGTCAGGACAGGACTTGTTTCCGCCATCGCCGGGCGAGCCGTTCGAGCGGGATCGTCGACCCGAGTGCAGGCCGATCCTGGGGCCGCCCCGGGGTGGAAACGATCCGCACAATGAATGTGCCGACAAGATTTCTGGCAACAGCTTTCCCGGCTTCAACGTGCTCATCAATGGCAAGCATTACGACGCTCTGGTGCTGTCGCGTCGAACGCTGTGGGAAGTCAAGACGGACGACTTCGAGAAGCAACCGATCCGGTCACAGGACTTCTTCGTGAAGGTGAAACTCCCGGAACTGCGACGAGAAAGAGCACTGGCCATGGCCTGCGGATACGACTTCATCATCGGCGTTCGCAGCAAGGCTCACCAGCAAGCGCTGCTCCGGGCAGACAGGACCCTCAAGGTCGTACTCATGGACTGGTGTTGAGATGCCTTCTACACAGGACTTCCTGAGCCTTCTGCTGTATGCGCCCGCACTGACGAATGCTGAAAAGCGCTCTCTCGCCATGGTTCATGGCGTGGAGCATGCACTTCCCGGCTTGAGGCTGGAATGGACGACCTCGGAAAGAGGAGACCTCATCAGCCTGAACCGCCGCGATGATTGGGTCATGGCCAACACGCTGGATGGTGGGCTTCCGTTCCTCTGCGACGACAACGAGCAAAGTCCCGTGACGCTCTATGGACTGGAGAACCCAGGCGGCCCCGGTGAAAAGCCTCAGTTCGAAGTCCACATGAGATTGCCGATAAATGAATTTGTGATTGGACAAGCCGAGCCAGTCTTAGCGGCACTCGGGGAGTCTGGCGCTGCATGGTGGGGAGAACTGACGCCTTTCACGGCTGCAGCGGACATCGCAGAACAGACAGCCCCCACCTTGGACGGGCCGCCAGTTCCACCGCGAGGACTTCCAGTTCTCATGGCGCCGGGTGCGCACTCCCCTCCCGAGCTTCCAAGCCACCTTGGATGGGTGAACTACTGGTCGGACGCTTCCGCGCGAGCGCTGGGTTTTCCGGATCCTTCGCGCGACGCGGAACTCCTTTCGCGGGCACGACGTACCGCGACGAATGGATGGGTCGTGCGCCTCACGGATGAGCCCCTGGATCTCGACAGGCCCGCCCACCTGGATGCGCTCCTGCGATCCTACGAGCGCTTCCCGAAGATCGGGGGGCGATAGCCGCTCCCATGCAATTGGCCTCGTCTCCCTACGTACGCGGGAATCACGGGGCGTAAGCAGGCCCCCTCATCGAGGCACCTCATGTCCGTGAACCACTTCAAGCTGACCTGCCTGGGACTGCTTGCCGGCATCTGCCTGTCGCTACCTGCCCGCGCGGAGGACAAGGTCGGGCAACGGGTCCGGCAGTTCGTCGCGGACACGCATTTCAACGGCGTCGTCCTCGTGGGCAAGGGGTCACGTGCGGAGTACGTGGAAGCGTTCGGGGTCGCGGACGCTGACGCGAAGAAGCAACTCCAACGGAACAGCCGCTTCTTCGTGGGATCGGTGAGCAAGTGGCTCACGTCCATCGTCGTTCTGCGCTTGGTCGACGAGGGAAAGCTGGCGCTCGACGAGCCCATCCTCACGTACCTGCCGGAGTACCGCGCGGACACGGGGAAGCAGATCACCCTGCGTCACCTGATCAGCCACGGCAGCGGCCTGCCCAATGGGCTCATGGACGCAGCCCAAAAGGAGCCCAGCATCGAGCGTGAAACACGTCCCCAGGCTGAAGCCGTGACCCGGTACGCGAGCGGTGACCTGGTGTTCACGCCGGGCACCCGCTTTGACTACAACATCACCAACTGGATTCTCGTCCAGGCCATCCTGGAGCGTGTTTCCGGGCAGTCCTACGCACAGCTCGCCCAGAGGCTCTTGTTCAAGCCGTTGCGTATGGCGGACAGCGGTATCTCGGCGGGGGAAGCTGGGAACGTTCCGAACCTCGCCTTGGGATACCGCTCGCTGGAGCCCAAGGTGGAGCGTCGCGTGTACACGCTCCCGAACTACCTCGTGACCGGTGGAGGCTTCTACAGCACCGCCGACGACATGCTGCGCCTGAACCACGGCGTGCTCTCCGGAAAGCTCCTGTCGCCCGCGTCCAGGAAGGCCCTGCTGACGGTCGAGCGCCCCGAATCCAACTACGCCCTGGGCGGTCGCGTCCGGACCTTCAAGCCCGTCAAGACCGTCGCGACGAACGATGGAACGAGCGGCGCCTACCGCACTGTCTCCTGGCGCGTGCTCGACGACGGCCGCACCGTCATCCTCCTGAGCAGCGTGCGTCCTGATGACGAAAAGCTCTTCGCCTTCACCGAATCCATCCTGGGCATTCAGGGCGGCGAGCACTGACCATGAACATTCAACGATGGGGCCTGCTGGTTCTGCTGGGCTGGGCGCAGGTTGCAGCGGCCGCGCCCGACAAGGTGGATGCGTTCCTGCGCGCGGAGATGGCTCGCAATCACATCCCTGGCGCCGCGGTCGCTGTGGTCCGCGATGGCAAGGTCATCAAACTGGCGGCATACCGCACGGCGAACCTGGAATGGAACGCGCCGGCCAGCACGCACAGGGCATTCCAGATTGGTAACCGTCCGGCCAACGACGTGCCGTGAGGGATTGCCGACGTAGCGGCGCACGGCGGACGCTGCTGAGCATGGCGAAGCAGGTGGAGAAGCCGGAGTGGGCGCGCGTCGCGGAGGCCTTCGAGACGAGCGGGCAGACGCAGCGGGAGTTCGCGTTGGCGCGGGGCGTGAGGCTGAGCACGTTGCAGTCGTGGGTGTACCGGTTGCGACGGAGCGCGCCGTCGCGAGCGGAAGCCGTGAGACTCCTGCCGGTGCGGGTGGCGACGAGTCCCGCGGCGACGGAGTCCGTGCTGGAGGTGGTGGCCGCGAGCGGAGCGCGGGTGCGATTCGCCGTGGGCACCGACGTGGCGTACGTGGCCCGGCTCGTCGCGGCGCTGGGGCGGTAGGCGGTGTTCGCGCTGCCTGCGTCGGTGCGCGTGGTGCTGGCGGTGGAGCCGGTGGACATGCGCAAGTCGATTGACGGCCTCATGGCCCTGGTGCGCGGCGCGTGGGGCGAGGACGTCTACTCGGGCCACCTCTTCGCTTTCGTCTCCAGGCGGGGCGACCGGGTGAAGGTGCTGACGTGGAGCCGGGGCGGCTTCGTGCTTCTCTACAAGCGGCTGGAGGCGGGCCGCTTCCGGCTGCCCCCGGTGGACGCGGGCGCGCAGGCGGTGACGCTGGACGCCACGCAACTGGCCATGCTGCTGGACGGCATCGACGTGGCCCAGGTGAGGCGCCAGCCTGCCTGGACGCCTCCCGGGCGTACGGGCAGCTGAGGCGCCGGGCCCGGGACGCGGCGTGGCGCAGGCCTGTTGAAGCGGGGTGCCCCGTGAGCTTCCCCAAGACCACTTCTGCCCCTGGCGCGAGGAAGCCGAGGAGCTCAAGGAGCGCCTGACGTCGCTGGAGGCGAAGATGGCGACGCTGGAGCGCCACGTCTTCGGCCGCAGGGCGGAGAAGCTGCCGGCGGTGGCGACGGAGCTGCGCGGGGCCGCGGACTCGACGGCGGCCCGGGCCGAGGCCGCGAAGCGGAAGCGGCAAGAGAGGGCCGCGCGCAAGGCCGAGGAGGCCCCGGCGCGAGAGATTCGCCACGCGGTGCCCGCCGAGGAGCGCCACTGCCCCGCGTGCGGCAGCGAGGACTTGAAGCCCCTGGGCAAGGGCCGCACCTCGGTGGTGTACGAGTACGTGCCGGCCCGCTTCGAGAAGCAGGTGCACGTGCAGGAAGTCCTCGCGTGCGCATGTGGCAGGGGCGTCGTCACCGCCCCGCCTCCGGCCCGGGTGGTGGACAGGGGCGAGTACGGCCCCGGCTTCCTCTCCCACATGGTGGTTTCCAAGTGCGCGGACGCCATGCCCCTGCACCGGCTGGCGTGAGCGCGTGGAGCGAGGCGGCGTGCCCATGAGTCGCAGCACGCTGACGGACCTCTTCCACCAGGCCGCCTCGGTGCTGCTGCCTCTCTCTGCGCACCTCTTGCAATGCATTGCGTCCGCGGACGTGGTGTGGGCCGACGAGACGCCCGTGCGCGTGCTGGACGTGAAGAAGACGCGCCAAGGCTACCTCTGGACTTTCCTCACCCAGACGCCTGTACCGCACCGAATTGTTGAGACACCAGGTTGGTCGTAATCAGGCCGCCTGCCTTCAGCCAGATGCGAATCTCGCGGTGACCACCTCGGGCCCCGGCTCAGACTGAAAAAAGAACGCCTCGTCTCTGTCGGGGCCCAGGACGACCAAGGCCTCGCCCACGCGTGCCAACCGCTCCCGAAGAGAGCGCACCGAGACCACGAGCAGGGCCTTTCCTTCGGGCGAGGCGTCGGCGGAGAGGACCTCGAATCGCGCATCGGCATCGAGAAACGGATTTACGTCGCGGAGCGCGTTACGGATACGGGGGATGAGCGTGGAACTGCGCCAGCGGTGTCCCCCCACGATGGGGATGCTCCGCCCATGGTGCGAGAGGATCTCGAGATGGCCGTCATCGAAGGTCATGGCGGCGCGGAAGACATCATGCCGGAGGATGTCACGGCCCCACTTTCCCTCGCCGTCGCGAACGAATACGTGAGTCGAGGGGGCATTGATGTCGCCGAGCTCCGAGGTGACCACCAGATACTTCCCGAGGGCATCGACGGTGCGGTACTCGACGTCGGCGCCGGTGATGAACCGGTGCCAGGTTGCCCGCAGGGTTCCTCGTGCCACCTCGTCCGTTTGCCACGAGAGTCCGTTATCCTGGCTCGTGGCGAGGGCCGCGCGGCGCTCAAGCGAGGAGCGCTCAGCGCCTCGCGTCGAACCGGCGACCCAGAGTCGTCCGCGAGGGTCACGAGCCACGTCACGCGCCAGAAATCCTTCGGGGAACTCACGCAAGACGGGCCGCGCCACGCCTGGTCGCCAGAGCAGGAGCCTTGATTCTCCGGAGGGAAGACCGGCGACGGTGCCATCGGCCATGGGCACCACACAGTAGGGAGGAAGGGTGGCCAGTTCCTCAGGCCAGCCCTCGAGCGGGTGGAAGACTCCCGCGGCGTCGGCGGCATCGATCGCGGTCCCCTCACCCGCACCGCCGCGCAGCCATAAGGTCCCGTCGGAGAGACGAAAGAGCCGAAGGAAGTATCGATGGCCCGCGAGCATCCGACGGGCAATGCGCTGCGGCGCCAGCAGCCCATCGGGGGAGCTCCGCTGGATGAAGATGGCTTCATCCGACCACGATGCCCACACGGCAACTCGTTGCAACACGCCCTCAGCTCCCGAGTGAAGTCCATGAAACGGTCGGCATCACGAGGGCGCTACGGCTTGCGTCCCCGGATGACAGCGTCCTGCTGTGCATCAATCTCCGCCGAGGCCTTGTCGAAGTCGGGGGCAAAGATGCTCTCGGCAACCTCGTACAGCTCCTTGGCGCCCTCGCGGCCAGCAAAGCCTCCGACGAGCGCTCCACCAATGCCGCCAATGAACCCACCAATGCCCGCACCGATGCCTGTGCCAGGGCCAGGACCAAAGAGTGACCCGATGCCTCCCCCAAGGGCCGCGCCACCCTTGGCGCCCGCCCAGCCGCCAGCCAGTGCGCCTGCGATTCCGCCCACTCCCGCGACCGCGGTCTTCAACCCCTCGCCTTCGGGAGCTTCAATCACCTCCCAGGTGACGATTGCGATGTCGATGGCGATGAGGAGTCGTCCCGCGACCTTGATGCGGGTGGCGGCGCGCGTCACCTTGGTGTCTGCCTTGCCTGCGCTGCCGATGATGTCGTTAGGTGTCTTTCCCTTTCGGATGAGGTCGTCATACGAAGGGCCGATCTTGTCGCCGTACTTCTTGATGTTGCGCGCCTCGGCGAGCGCCTTCGTGACAGGGCTCCCTCTGGCGCGGATGGAGGCCTTGAGCTCGTTCCGTGCCTGGTTCGCCCAGCGGGCGGCTTCGTCAGGGGATTGACCCGAGGCAACCATCCGCAGGGCCTCTTCGGTGATCTCCTTCGCCCCCTTCTCGTAGACGGCCCGGAGCCCCGCTTCGGCGGTCATGGTCTGCCCAACGGAGACGCTGACGTCGCCGACTGCCTCCGTGACCGGGCCAGGACCGTCTTGAGGCTTGCTTTGACGATGAATTCTCGGCGGCGCTCCATGCGCCGCACCCTGCTGCACCACGTGGGCAAGCTCGTGCGCGAGCAGTCGCTTCCCTTCGGTTGTCCCTGGTGCGTATTCGCCCGAACCGAAGACGATGTGCCGTCCGTGCGTATAGGCGCACGCCCGCACCGCTCGTGCCGCACTCTCCGCGGGACCATCCGCATGCACCCGCACCTGGCTGAAGTCGTGCCCGAAGCGTGGCTCGAAGAAGTTCCGCGTCTCCGCGGAAAGCGGAACGCCCCCATGCCCGGCGACGCGAGCCGCAGCTTCAACACCCGGCGCCGCCCCAACGTCCACCGAAGACGCTCGCTTTGCCTGAAGATGGTCCTTGTCCGTCACGCGCGGCATGCCGAGTGGCATGGGGGGCCCCATCCGCATCACCTTGTCAGCCACTTCGTCCGCATGGCGCTCGGAAGGGTCACTCGGAGAGCTGAGGGTCAGCGTGCGTTCCGCCGGTGGCCGCGTGATGGGGATGCGGCTGAAATCGAACGACATTGCCCGGGCGGGATGCTCCGAGGCGCTGTCGGGCGGGTGATGCGACGCGGAGGGCACCCGCGGCACGGGCTTCCGGATGGGCGTAGCTGTCCCTGACGGAGACGACTTCCGGTCGAACGTGAACATGCAGGGCCCCCTGTCTGGCGGACCAAGCATACAGTGGGTCTCCTCGTTCGTTCCACGGGGCCCAGCCGCACCGGACAACCGCCCGTCCGCCTGCCTCCCCTGCACTCAAATCGCCAGGAAAGACGGGAAGTTGAGGGGCCGGGCGAGCGCGTGGTACGAACTCCCGTTCAGTTTCCCCCTCTTAATTTCAAAGTGCCTGGAGCCGGCTTCCATGAGCGAGCGCAATGACGTCACGCGGCCTTCGTCCCCCGCATCGGTGCCTCCCCC
>NZ_RAWL01000019.1:0-40848 GCF_003668885.1 Corallococcus sp. AB049A
CTGCGGCCGGGCGCTTTCGCGTCGGTGGGCCTGGGGGTGGACAATGCGCGCTGACGTCCTGCTCACGTGCGTGGCCCTCCTCTTCACCGGCTGCGCATCCGTGCCCCACGCGCCCGGAAGGACGCTGAGCTACACGGCCACGGACTCCCCTGGGACGTGGGAGTCAAACGACGGGGCGCCGCGTGCATCCGCTCCGGCGCCGAGTAGCACGCACCGAGAGGAAGCGCCGCCGCTGTACCGCCGCAAGGCCGTGCGCGAAGTGATGACGGGGGCAAGCCCCGTTCGCACGGTGGCCATGGCGGACGTCACCAGTCCTGACGATTCGCAGCCGGACGTCTGGGAGCGATTGCTGACGAACGCGGGCCTGGAAGCGCGGGACGAGCGCCCTCTGGGAGGGGGACTGACGCCCGCACAAGCCGCGCGTCTGCTGGACGTGCTGGTGGGCAAGCCCGTCACGTTGAGCGCCTTCCCGCCTCGCATGGCCGCGGGCTTCATCCTGCGCGAAGTGATGGAGGGAGGCGAAGTCACGCGGCAGGAGCTGTTGCGGCGGGTCGAGCGCTTCTCCCGGGAGCAGATCGCGGTGTTGCGACCGGACGGCTATCTGGCGTGGGCCCTCACTGGGCGCACGCAGCAGAAGGTGGCACCCGTCGAGTGGAAGGACGGTGCCTTCCGTGCGCACGGCTTCGAGCTGGGCCGATTCTACAGCGGCAAGGGCGGTGTCTTCCGCGCGATGGACGCGCAGCTCCAGTCCTCGGATTGGCGGCCCCTGGCCGAGGTGTACGACGACGCGGACGCCCTCAGCCGCACCCTGGATGGAGCGGAAGATGCGTTCGTGGAGCTGTACCACGCGCTGGGCCAGTTGCTCACGCGCCCCGTGGACAGCCTCGCGGGACTGAGCCACCTGCCAGCAGGCGTGGCGGCGCTCATCGCGGCTTCACCCATGTACTGGGATCGCTTCCAGTCCATGACCCGTGGCGAGCAGATCCGCGAGGTGTCGCGGCTGACGACAGGCCTGCTCATCACCGGGGGCGCAGCGTCGGCCACGACACGGACGCTGAAAGGGATATCGCTGGGAGCGGAGGTTTCGGTGCCGGTGCTCTCGCTGTCGTCGGAGGGCGCGCTGGCGCTGGAGCACGTCGCGGTGCCAGCAGGGCGCGCGGCGGTGGCACTCAGCGGCGGCCCTGGGGCGGCCATCATCCTCCAGCGGGCAAACGCGGCCTCGAAGGGCGGAGCGCCTTCTCAGGGGCCTGGACAGTGGGGACCGGCGAAGGAGTCCATGAAGCCGCCCGCTCGGCGCTATCAGGAGCAGATCACGGGACACTCCGCCGATGATGCCTACTGGGTCGGCGGCACGAGCACGAAGGCGGGTGGCGTGAAGTTCGACGGCTTCAAGGACGGCGTGCTGCTGGAGGCCAAGGGACCCGGCTACGCGAAGTTCTTTGATGGCCTTGAGCCCAAGGAGTGGTTCCGGAACTCCGGAGCGCGGATGCTCGTTGAGCAAGCAGAGCGCCAGAGCAGAAAAGTTCGTGGCACGGGTATTCCTGTCCGGTGGCATGTCGCAGAGATGGCGGCTGCCGATGCCTTCCGCGAACTCTTCAAGAACGCACGTGTTGTAGGGGTCGAAATCGTCCACACCCCAGCTTTCTGAGTGGATAACCTCATGCTCGTGAAGCTCGACTCAGAGACCTATCCCGATACCTACTTTGCAGGTGCCTACTGGGGGCCGCGCAAAGAGTCTCCCGAGGAGTGCGCCCGTCGCACAGCGGGCTTCCTCAATCTCTTGGCGGAGTGCGATCCGTTCCTGGCCCACTGGTACAAGCCCGCCAAGTCGCGCAGGGACGCGCGCAAGCATCCCCTCATGCCGCCCGACATGCCTACGCTCGCTGAGATGTTCCGGCGAGGCGTCAACCGGGAGAGAGGGGGGCCTGTCTTTGAGGACTTGGGCTTTAGCTTCTGGTTCGACAACGGCGGAACCCGTCGTGATTGTGCAGCCCTGCGCATCCACTGCGGCGGATATGCGGAAGCGTTTTCTAACTCCTGTTTCTTGTCGCTCCCCAGCGAGGGAGCGAACGCGGAGCGTATTTTCACGGCGTCCGTGCTGGCCGAGGTGGTGCGCAGCATGGCGCTGGCCTGGGAACCTGAATGGGTCTCGGCCCTGTCCCGCACGCATCGGGACCTAGACGACAAGGACGGCAAGGCCGACGTGTGGCTTGGCTGGGTGACATACCTCGCTCGTCATCGGGGCAGTGTGCCGCCACTCCCCGCCCCGGTGCGAATCGAGCCGGTCGAGGACAAGGGCACCCTGATCATCCTCACCCCCGAGCGCTTCACAGTGGCCAACCCGGAGCATGTGGCGCTGGCGCGGCGGGTGCGCGAGTTGCTGGTCAGGGCTGGTCTCATGCCGCCCATCTCGGTCTGAGATTCCAGTCTGCTGTTAAGTCGGTGAGCAAAGGTTCCTGACAAAAGACGGCGGCTTGATCCACGAAGCCGCTGACGCTCCACAAAACCAGCCCAACTTTAGAAACCCGATATGGCACGCCTGAATTCGTACGAAGAAATCGTCAAAGCCTACCAATGGGGACCGCGCCTGAAGGCGATGGAGGAACTCGAATACTTCGCGAAGCTTCCGTCGCTTGAAGAGGCCATTGAGGCAGTGGCAGACGCGCGAAAGGAGAACGGCGCGCTCTTCAACCACCAGCGCCACCTGGAGCAATCCACGGTGGATGAGGTCCGTCGGGTGCTAATCGCGAACCAAGAAGCGATTCGTCAAGTCCCGAGCTTCGATGAGTTGTTCGCGATCCTCGAGCGCCTGCTGACTCCGATTCGCGGTGCCAAGGAAATGTACATCTACGACGCCGCGCTGCGGTTGGGATCCTACCTGAAGAAGATGCCGGAACGCGTGTACCTGCACATGGGCACCAGGGTTGGCGCTGAGGCGCTCGGCATCGCAGTCGCGGAACGTGCGTGGATCGCGGTCGAGGAACTTCCCTCAGCCTTCAGTCCCCTGAAGGCGTACGAGATCGAGGACGCGCTGTGCCGGTACAAAGACGATCTCAAGAGAGTACATGGGCGTCTCAAGCAGCGGCTTCGCTGAGTCGCTTACTCGACGCCGCTAATCCGGTCACTCGAAGCTCTCGACACCAACGGGGCTCGCTCTCCTCATTGCGAGGTCAGGCGTGTTGGAACCCGTCATCGCTCGCTGATTCGCCCGTGGCCTTGCGCTACTTCCGCGTGTCCCCCGGAGGCGTGGCCACCACCTCTCGCCCCAGCTCCAGCATCGTGGCGCTCTCCGACGGATCCGGTCGCTTGTCCCGCAGCGTGACGAACTCCTCCGCGGCCGTGGGGTGGATGCCCACCGTGGCGTCGAGCTGCTTCTTCGTCACGCCGCACTTCAGCGCCACCGCGAGCCCCTGGATGATCTCCGGCGCGTCCGCGCCCACCATGTGGAAGCCCAGCACGCGCTCCGTGCCCCGCTCCACCACCACCTTCATCATCGACCGCTCGTCACGGCCCGTCAGCGTGTGCTTCATGGGCCGGAAGCTGGAGACGTAGACGTCCACCTTGCCATAACGATCCATCGCCTCCCGCTCCGTGAGCCCCACCGTGCCCACCGGCGGCTGGCTGAAGACCGCGGACGGGACGTTCTCGTGGTCCATCGTCACCGGGTTGTTCCGGTACAGCGTCTCCACCATCGCCCTTCCTTCCGCGATGGCCACCGGCGTGAGGTTCAGCCGGTCCGTCACATCCCCCACCGCGTAGATGCTCTCCACCGACGAGCGCGACTGCGCGTCCACCATCACCGCGCCCCGCTCGTTCAACTTCACGCCCGCCTCCTCCAGCCCCAGCCCCTGCGTGTTGGGCACGCGGCCGGTGGAGTACAGCACCGCGTCCACCTCCAGCGTCTCCCCCATGCGCGTCAGCAGGCTGAGCGTGCCGTCCTCGCGCTTCTCGATGTCCTGCACGAACGTCTCCGGGCGGATGTCCACGCCCTTCTTGCGCATCTCCTGCGTCAGCGCCGCGCGGATGTCGTTGTCGAACCCGCGCAGGACGGTGTCGCCGCGGATCAACATCGTCACCTTCGCACCCAGCGCCGTGAAGATGCCCGCGAACTCCACGCCGATGTAGCCGCCCCCCACCACCGCCACCCGGCGCGGCAGCGCGGGCAATTCCAGCGCCTGCTCGGACGTGAGCGCGTGCTCGATGCCCGTCACCTCCGGCAGGTAGGGCCGCCCACCCGTGGCCACCAGGATGCGCTCCGCCGTGTAGCGCTTGCCCGCGACCTCCACCGTGTGCGCGTCCACCACCCGGCCCCGGCCCTCCACCAGCGTCACGCCCGCGTCGCGCAGCAGCCGCCCGTAGATGCCCGTCAGCCGGTCCAGCTCCTTCGCCTTCACCGCCTGGAGCTTCTTCCAGTCCAGCGCCGGGCCACCCGCCGTCCAGCCGTAGCCGGCCGCGTCCTCGAAGTCGTAGCGGTAGTGCGCCGCGTACACGAGCAGCTTCTTGGGCACGCACCCGCGCAGCACGCAGGTGCCGCCCACGCGCCCCTCCTCGCAGATGGCCACCTTCGCCCCGGAGGACCCCGCGCGCCGGCTGGCCGCCACGCCGCCCGAGCCCGCGCCCAATGTGAACAAGTCGAAGTCGTAGCCCGCCATCCGGTGTCCTCCCTGCGTCAAAAGTGATGTTTCAGCGCTCCAGAGGGAAGGAACCCTGCCGGGCCCCGCCCGCCGGGCTGCCCCCCGGGGTCCGAAGCGCCTCCTGCTTCGCCTGCCGTCCGGCACATTCAAATCCCCTCCCGCACGAGAAGGGGGGATATCCTTGCGCGCGCGCAGGGCGGCTCCCCCTCATGTCTCACCCCCCTTCCTGTCAGACCTCCCGCCGGGCGGACGCCCCGGACATCGACACGTCTCCGGGCATGGACCCGGAAGTGGTGGGTCGGCGCTACCGCATCCTCGACCTGCTGGGGCGCGGCGGCGCGGGCACCGTGTGGCGCGCGCAGGACGGGCTGTCCGGCCCCGTGGCCCTCAAGCGGCTGCACAGGACGGTGGCGGACCTGGCGCGGCGGCCCGGCCGGGGCACCCCTTCCGCCTTCGCCACGCAGGGCATGGCGCTGTCGCTGGCCCACGAGTTCCAGACGCTGGTGTCCCTGCGACACCCCCATGTCATCCGCGTGCTGGACTACGGCTTCGACGCGGAGGGCCGGCCCTACCTGGCCATGGACCTGCTGGAGGACGCGCGCACGCTGGTGGAGGCCGGCACCGACGCGCCCCTGGCGACGCAGGTGGGGCTGCTCATCCAGACGCTCCAGGCGCTCGCGTACCTGCACCGGCGCGGCATCATCCACCGCGACCTGAAGCCCGCGAACGTGCTGGTGGTGCGCGGCCAGGTGAAGGTGCTGGACTTCGGCCTGGCCGTGGGACGCGACCAGCAGGGACCTCGCGCGCAGCCCGCGGGCACCCCGGGCTACCTGGCCCCGGAGCTCTTTGAAGATCAGTCCCCCTCCGAGCTGACCGACCTCTTCGGCTTCGGCGCCATGGCGTGCCAGATGTTCTTCGGCCGGCTGCCTCACGCTGGCCAGGTGTTCGCGACGCCGGGCTTCCCGCCCGCGCTCAAGGCCCTGCTGGAGCAGCTGGTGGCGCCCGAGCCCCACCGCCGGCCGCGCGACGCGGAGGCCGTCATCACCGCGCTGAGCGACGCCGTGGGCCAGCCCCGGCCCGCCGAGTCCGCCGCCACGCGCGAGAGCTTCCTCCAGTCCGCGCGCTTCGTGGGCCGCGTGAAGGAGCGCGAGCACCTGAAGGACGTGCTCGACGCGGCGCTCGCGGGGCAGGGCGGCGCGTGGCTCATCGGCGGGGAGAGCGGCGTGGGCAAGTCGCGCCTCCTGGAGGAGGTGCGCTCGCTGGCGCTGGTGCGCGGCGCGGTGGTGCTGCGCGGCCAGGCGGTGGACACCGGCGGCGTGCCGTACCAGGAGTGGCGCGCGGTGCTGCGCTGGCTGCCCATGCTCACGGAGCTGTCCGACCGCGAGGCGCGCGTGCTCCGGTCGCTGGTGCCGGACCTGGAGGCGCTCCTGGGCCGCGAGGTGCCCGCCGCGCCGGAGCTGGACGCGGACATGGCGCAGCTGCGCCTGCACCAGACGGTGGAGGACCTCTTCGCCCGCCTGCCGCAGCCCACCGTGGTCATCCTGGAGGACCTGCACCAGACGCACGCGGAATCCCTCCAGCTCCTCGCGCGGCTGGCGGCGAGGGCGCCGGGGCTGCCGCTGCTGCTGCTCGCGAGCTTCCGCGACGACGAGTCCCCGCAGCTGCCGGAGCGCCTGCCCGGCACGCGCATGCTGCGGCTGCAGCGGCTGAACGCGGAGGAGATCGCCCAGCTGGGCGAGTCCATGCTGGGCGCCGTGGGCCGCCAGCCCGGCGTGGTGGAGCTGCTGCGCCGCGAGTCGGAGGGCAACCCGTTCCTGCTGGTGGAGGTGGTGCGCGCGCTGGCGGAGGACGCGGGCGGCCTGGACCGGCTGGGCGCCATCACGCTGCCCCAGCGCGTGTGGGCGGGCGGCATGCGCGCGCTGGTGCAGCGCCGGCTGGAGAAGGTGCCCCGGGAGGCGCGGGAGCTGCTGGACGTGGCGGCGCTCCTGGGCCGGGAGCTGGACCTGGCGGTGCTGGAGCGCGCCGCGCCCGGCGTGGACGTGGAGGCGTGGCTCACCGACTGCGCGGCGGCGGCGGTGCTGGACGTGGCGGACGGCCGCTGGCGCTTCGCGCACGACAAGCTGCGCGAGCGGCTCTTGGAGGACCTGTCCCCGGCGCTCCGGCCCGCGCTCCACCAGCGCGCGGCCCTGGCGCTGGAGGCCGCGCATCCCCTGGGCTACGCCTCGGCGCTGTCGTACCACTGGGGGCAGGCCGGGGACGTGGCCCGCGAGGCGCACCACGCGCGCATCGCCGGCGAGGAGGCCCTGGCGGTGGGCGCGTGCCGCGAAGCGGTGCCGCTGCTCACGCGGGCGCTGACGGTGATGCCCGGGGCCACGCCGCTGGAGCGGGGCCGCGTGGAGGCGCTGCTGGCGGAGGCGCACTTCCAGCTGGGAGACCTGGAGGACTTCCGCGTGCTCGCGGAGGCCGCGCTCGCGCACTTCGGCTGGCGCGTGCCCTCGTCGCGCGTGGCGTGGGTGCTGGGCACGCTGGGGCAGGTGCTGTCGCGGCTGGCGCAGAGCGCCCGGCCGGACGCGTACGTGGATGACTCCACGCGGCGCCGCGAGTCGCGCCGGGTGGCGGGCCGGCTGCTCATGCGGCTGACCGACGCGTTCATCTACGCGCAGGAGGCGCTGCCCGTGCTCTGGAGCGGCCTGCGCATGCTCAACCTGTGCGAGCCCGCGGGGCCCACGCCGGAGCTGGCGCGCGGCTACACGGTGATGGCGGTGGTGGCGGGCACGGTGCCGGTGCACCGCGTGGCGGACGCGTGGGTGAAGCGCGCGCAGGAGGTGGCGGAGCGCGTGGGCCGCCCCGCGGACCTGGCCTACGTGCTCAACCGCAACGCCGTCTGCGCGGTGTACCAGGCGCGCTGGCAGGACGTGGAGACGTGGCTTGCCCGGGCGACGGCCATCGTGGACTCGGTGGGGGACCTGCGGCTGGCGGAGGAGTGCCGCGCGCTGCTCACCGTGTCCGCCATGTACCGGGGCCAGTTCGCGCGGGGCCTGCCGCTGATGGACTGGCTGGAGGCGTCCGCGGTGCGGCGGGGCTCGGCGCAGACGCGGCACTGGGCCCAGCACTACCGCGCCCACATGCTGCTGCGGCTGGGGGAACACGCGCGGGCCCGCATGGCGCTGGAGCCGGCGCTCGCGTGGACGGAGGCACATGGCGGCGCCACCGACCGCATCATCACGGACGGCACGCTGGCGCTGCTGTGCCTGCGCGAGGGCGACACGGCGGGCGCGCGCGCGGCGGCGGAGAAGGCGCTGGTGCGGCTGTCCGCGGGCAAGCCCGTGGCGCACTTCGTCTACTTCGGCGCGACGGCGGTGGCGGAGGTGCTGCTCACGCTGTGGGCGCGCGAGACGCCCGGGCCCGGGTTGCAGGCGCTCACGCACAGCGCGCGGGCCGCGCTCAAGGCCGTGGAGGACTTCGCGCGGGTGTTCCCCTTCGGCGAGCCCGCCGCGTGGCTGTGGCGGGGCTGGGAGGCGTGGCTCACGGGCAAGCACGCCAAGGCCTTCCGCGCGTGGAAGCGCTGCATCGTGGAGGCCGACAAGCGAGGCCTGCCCTACGAGGCCGCGAGGGCCCGGCTGGAGTGGGCGCGGCACCTGCCCTCGGGCGACGCGGAGCGCGCGGAGCTGCTACGGCGGGCCGTGGAGGACTTCACCCGGCTGGGGGCGCGCGAGGACCTGGCGCGGGCCCTGGCCGAACAGGGGACGGCAGGGTGACGAAGCGATGATGTGGCTGCGGGACGTGGCGTTGCTGGCATGCCCGGATTGCCGGGGCCAGCTGGTGTGGCACGGGCAGAGCGAGGACGCGCGGCTGGACGAGGGCCGTCTGCTCTGTGGTGGCTGCGGCGAGACGTGGGAGGTGGCGGACGGCCTGGCGCGGCTGTACCGCGAGGACCGCGTGCGGGGCACGGACCGCCTCATGCGCCACCTCTATGACGGGCTGCCCGCGCTGCACGACCCGCTGACGACGGTGCTGACGCCGCTGTTCCAGTCCGTCTCGGAATCGCGGATGCGCGACGGGTACATGCGCAGGCTGGAGCTGGGCGCGCTGAAGCCTCGCGATGACGGGCAGCCCGTGCGCGTGCTGGAGGTGGGCGTGGGCGCGGGCGCGAACCTGCCGCGCATCCGGGGCGCGCTGCCGCCGGGCCTGCCCGTGGAGGTGTGGGGCCTGGACCTGAGCACCGGCATGCTGGCGCAGTGCGAGAAGCGCCTGCGCAAGGGCCGGGGCGTGAAGGACACGCGGCTGATGGTGGCGGACGCGCACTCGCTCCCATTCCGGGACGCCACGTTCGACCGCGTCTTCCACGTCGGCGCGATGGGCAGCTACCGCCAGCCCGCGGTGGCGCTGCGGGAGATGGCGCGCGTGGCGCTCCCCGGCACGCCGCTGGTGGTGGTGGATGAGCAGCTGGACGCGGCCTTCCGCCCGTCGCTGTTCCAGCGCGCCGCCTTCCGCGCCCTCACGTTCTACACGCGCGAGGCGAAGAGCCCTCGCGAGCTGCTGCCGCAGGGGGCGGAAGACGTCATCGAGGAACAGGTGTCACCGTTCTACTACTGCCTCACGTTCCGCGTTCCGGCCGTCACGGGTTGAGCACCAGGTCCATCAGCTTGAGCGTCATGCCGCCCGTGAAGTCGATGGTGGCGCCGTTGAACCACGCGGCGTCATCTCCCACGAGCACGGTGACGAAGCGGGCCACGTCGTCCAGCGTGCCCATGCGCCCCGCGGGGTTCATGGCCGCGTGGCGCGCTTCCAGCTGGGCCAGCGCCTCCGGCGAATAGACGTGGCGCAGCGCGGGCGTCAGCACCGTGCCGAACTTGAGCAGGTTGACGCGGTGGCCCTTCGGGCCCAGCTCGATGGCCAGGTGGCGCACGTACATCTCCAGCGCGGCCTTGGCGGAGCTGATGAGGCCGGTGTTGCCCAGGTGCGTCTGATCCAACGGGTTCTGCAGGCCCAGCAGGCGCGCGTCCGGAGCCAGCAGGTCGCGCCGCACCAGGGCCTGCGTCCAGTACACGAACGAGTGCGCCATGCAGTCGAACGTGCGATGGATGCGGCGCGGGTGCAGCCGGTCCGGCCCTTCGGAGAGGAAGCGCCCCACGGACGCGCCCGCGATGGCGTGCACGAACAGCTTCACGCTGCGAGGGCCCGCGCGCTGGAGCAATTCGTCCGCGCCAGCCTCCGCGGCCTCGGGCGTGGAGGCATCCGCCTGCCGCAGGTGGATGTCCCGGCCCACGTCGCGCACACGGGCTTCCAGCTCACGCGCGGTGTCCAGGTAGCGGCCCCGGTGCACGCCGAAGACGTTCAGGCCCGGCTTGCGCGCGACGGCCTCCGCGATGGCCGCGCCCGTGCCGGAGGAAGCACCCAGGATGAGCGCCCACGCAGGGGACGGCGGATCCTCCTCCCGGGCTGGAGGGGATCCGCCTGCTGAGGGAGGCTCGTGCATGGTGCCCCAATCATAGGAAGCCGGGCGCGGCGGGGCTTGGGAGATGATCCATGCGGGCCGTGAAGACTCACCGTTCGCGCATGACCCGGATGGCCGCGGACACCAGCGCGGCGTTGTCTTGCGCGCGCTGCCCGTCCGGAAGCACCAGCGTGTCCTCCAGTCCAATGCGCGTGTCGAAGCCGTGGCGCCGGGCCCAGCCGAGCACGGCCCACGCGCCTCCTTCCGAGCCGTGCACGAGCAGCGGCCTTTCGAGGCCCGTGGCGCGCAGCAGCTCCACCAGCGTCCGCGCCTCCTGACACGCGGCCTCGGGTTGGGAGGACTGCGTCTCCACGAGGATGCGCAGGCACTTCGAGGCCTGGGGCCACGCGGTCAGCCGTGACACGTCCTCCGGAAACCACACGCCCGCCTCCACGCCGATGCCCGCGTCGAGCAGCGCGTCCGCGATGGACTCCCAGCCGGGCTCGGACAGGTTGACGGAGGCGAAGTCGGGACGGGTGCTGACGGACAGCGCCTTCCAGCTGGCGACGCGCGCGTGGCGGGCCTTCACGTCCGGGACCATCCACGCGCCCGTGCTGACGCCCACCGGCACGCCCGGACACGCACGGCGGAGGTCCGCCACCGCCGCGCCGAGGTCCGCCGCGTCCAGGGACTCGAAGCCGTGCGCCGCGCGGGGGTGCACGTGGAACGCACCCGCGCCCACGGCGTGACAGGCGGCGGCGTCCTTCGCCAACGCTTCCGGGGTGACAGGCACGCGGGGATGATCCACGGCCGCGCGGGCTCCGTTGAGACAGGCCTTGAGCAACATGCTCCCCATGAAGCCATGGATGGCGCTGTCCACGGGCCTGCTGAAGTTGCTCCGTCCGCTGGTGGAAATCCCGCTGCACGAAGGGAGGGGTGGGTTGTTCCGGGGTTCGTGACGGTCTACCGATGAAGGACGCATCCCCGCGCCAGGGAGGAGGCACTTCCCGTCATGCGTCGCCTGGAAAAGGTCGTGTTCAGCCACACGGTCGAAGGCTTGGTGGTGGTCCTGGAAGGGCACCTGGATGGAGCGCTCCGGGCGCGGCTGAAGCGCGTGGGGCTGGACCTGGACCAGAAGCTGGCGCCCGCCTATCCCCGGGAACAGTGGCACCAGATGCTGCTCCTCGCCGCGGAGGCGCTCTTTCCCCACCGCCCGCCCGCGCAGGCGCACTGGTTCCTGGGGGAGCGGTTCGTCTCGGCCTACTTCGCCACCCACATGGGCCGCGCGCTACAGAGCGTGCTGCGGTTCCTGGGGCCCGCGCGCACGCTGGAGCGCACCACGCGCAACATGGCCTCCGGCAACAACTACCTGCAGGTGGACGTGCAGCGCCTGGCCGCCACCGACTACCGGCTGACGGTGACCGACGGCGGCGTCCACCCGGAGTTCATCGGCGCGCTCTGCCACTTCGGCACCCTGACCACCGGCGTGAAGGGGCTCTCCACCGAGGTGGAGACCCACGCGCCCCCCGCCGCGACGTACCGGATCCGCTGGTAGCGCTCAGCCGTGGGAGATGACGAACTCCTGGTCTCCCACGCGCACCTGGAGCAGGCGCTGGATGCCCGACCCCAGCTTCCACCGCAGGGCGAGCTGATCCATCCACGAGACGAACGCGGTGACGCGGAAGTCGTCGCAGGCCAGGTCATCCAGCGCCGTGAACACCTGCTGCACGGCGGAGGTCGCGTCGTTCTCCGCGATGACGGCTTCCGACTGGATGGCCTTGTTCAGCGCGATGAGCTTGTCGAGCAGGTCCTTCCAGAACACGTACACCTTGCCGTACGGCCGGCTCCCGATGTCGCCTCCGTAGCGCGAGCTCTGCACCAGCACGTCCGCGAACGTGCCCGTGCCGCCGGTCTGCTCCCAGTGTGACGCGACGAAGCCGTCCGCTCCCGCCTGGGTCTTCAGGTGGTACGCCACGCTCGCCTTCGCCCGGTCCAGCGTCCAGTCCTTCGCCCCGTCCTTGAGGTACGCGTCCCAGAGCGGCGTGTAGAGCTCCTCGCGGCGCTGGAGGCTCGTGCGCACGGGCTGGTTGACCCGGGGCATGGCGCGCGCCAGGGCCCGCGCGAAGGCGTTGCGTTCGAAGACGGGCTCGGAGCCCAGCTTCGCCAGCAGCCGCCGGAAGCTGGGGTTGTCCACGCGCAGGTCCAGCCGTGTTTCGGTCTTGGTGCCGGCGGGCGCCGCGCGGAAGAGGCGGTCCACCAGTGCTGGCGCGTCCTCGGGCCGGACCGCGCCCCAGAGGGTGGCCGCGTCCACCGCGCGCTGGATGAGCTCCTTGGACAGGCCGTCCTCCACCTGGCTCTGGCCGAAGAAGGCGTATTCGAATTCGTCCGCGCTGGGCGTGAGGCTGAAGCGCGGCATCTGGGCGCTGAAGTCGAGCCCCCAGCGGGACGTCTTCCCGTACAGCACGCCGGAGCTCGTGTAGCTGCGCGCGCCCAGGAACGCGTAGCGGCGCGGCCCCTGCCGGTGGTCCCGGGACGCGTGCTGGACCACGGCCTTGAGCTTCCGGCGGTCCTCCTGCGAGGCGAAGTTGAAGTCACGCCAGCCCAGGCCCAGGCCCCAGACGCGCTGGGACTCCACGGACTTCATGTGGAAGTAGCGCCGCAGCCAGGCGTCGTTCACCCGGCGCTGGATGGACGCCAGGTCGCCGGAGACGAGCGCGCCGTGCGCACCCGCCAGCTCCGCCACGGGCACCTCCAGCTCCAGCAGGGTCGCGTCCTCGGTGGTGCGCGCGTACTCGTACTCGAAGCCGGCCTTGAGCGAGCCGCTCACCACGCTCTCCACGAAGTCCTTCAGCTCTTCATACGCGGCCGTCACCGCCGCGACCGTGGGCTCCACCGCCTTGAGGAACCCCAGCTGCTTCAGCAGCGCGGCGGCGACGCCGAGGAGCGCGGGCTGGAGCGAGCCCTGCTCCAGGCCATCGACGATCTTCAAGGCGTCCTGCACCTTGGCGTCCACGGCGCTCAGGATGGAGGCGAGCAGCGGCGACGTGTATTCCAGCGACACGCCCGCGGAGACGTGGACCGCCGCGGCGTCCGACGTGGCCTTGCGCACCGACACGCGGAAGGGGCCGCCGTCCTTCGGGCGGGAGAAGACGATGCGGAACGTGTCCTGGAGGGACACGGTGCCGCCGATGGACGCGCCCGCTTCCGCCTTCAGCTCGAACACCAGCTGCCCGGCGATGCGCTTCGCGAGCGCCGTCACCAGGGACGTGCTGATGGCGGACCAGGACACCTTCACGCCGGCCTTCAGGGCCACGCACGACTGGAACGACAGGGCGTCACCGGGCTGGAGCGCCTGCACGTCCGCGAGCACGAAGGGCAGCCGCAGGGACTTCACGTCCGAGCCCATCGCGGCCTCCAGCGTCTGGGTGGCGGCGTGGTGCCGGTAGTCCGCCACCTGCACCTGGAGCGAGCCTGATCCGCTCAGTCCGACGAAGGGGAAGTCGCCCTGGCCGTTGGCCTCCGCGCTCAACTCCGCCGCGTACTTCAGCCAGCACGCGACGCCGTCCGGGGAGAAGAGGGGCTCCACCGTGGAGCCATCCAGCTCCTTGGGGGGCACGCCGATGATGCCGTACGCGTCCTTGTCGTCCCGGTCGTTGAAGAGCTCGACGGGGACCTTGAACGCGCCGGTCAGGGACACCTGGCCGCCCTGGATGGGGATGGCCTTGTTGCCGTTCAGCTCCGCGTGGCCCAGCGCCTGTTCATGCGCGGCGTTGCCCAGCGCGAGCTTGAGCGTGTTCACCGCGGGAATGTGGATGCTCCAGCTCATATGCCCCCCAAGGCCGTGTCCCATGGACCGGTGAGCAATCATTGACGTGGAGCCCGCCTGGACGCTTCTGACGGCGGGGAGGTGCGACTGTCCTCACCGTGAAATCGTCATCACCCCGGGGATGTAGGGGTTGTCCACAGGTGCATGTTCGAACTAACCAGGGGGCACCCAAGCCACGTCATCCCCCGAGACGTGGCGGAGGAGCCCCTCGTGTCGAACCCGTCGGAGATCGTCTTCGGCCATACGGTCGAAGGACTGCTGTTGGCCTTGAAGGGCCGGCTGGAAGGTCCGCTGCGCGCGAAGCTGAAGGAAGCCGGGCTGGACCTGGACCGGAAGCTGGAGCCCGCGTACCCGAACGCGACCTGGCAGAAGCTGCTGCAGATTGGCGCGACGGAGCTGTTCCCGGACGTGTCCATGAACGAGGCGCAGTGGCTGCTGGGCGAGCGCTTCGTCGCGGGCTACTTCGAGACGAACATGGGCCGCGCGCTCCAGACGGTGTTGAAGCTGCTGGGCCCCGCGCGCGCCCTGGAGCGCACGTCGCGCAACCTGGCCTCCGGCAGCAACTTCCTGCACGTGGACGTGGAGCGCCTGGCGGACACGGACTACCGCATCAAGGTGAACGAGGGCGGCACGTATCCGGAGTTCATCGGCTCCATCTGCCACCACGGCACGCTGACCACCGGCGTGAAGGGCCTGACCACCGTGGTGGAGTCCCGCCAGGGCCGCGCCGCCATCTACCGCGTGCGCTGGTAGTCGTCCCCCGGTGGCCTTGCCACCCGGGAGGCCCTGCTTGATGCTGGAGGCATGACGCAAGGGCCACCCACGGATGACGCCTCGGATGCCCTGAGGGAACTGGGACGCCGGCTCTCCAGGCGGAGGAAGGAAGCCGGGTTGGAGGTGGAGGCCCTGGCCGCGCGTGCGCGGGTTTCCGCGCACCTCATCCGGACCTTCGAACAGGGCGAGCAGGCGCTGGGGCTCAGCGCGCTGACCCGGTTGGCCTCGGCACTGGGACTCTCGCCCACGGCCTTCTTCCATACGTCCGCGCCCGTTGAGAAGGCCCTCATGGAGCCCACGGCGCTGTTGAAGGGAAGCACGGCCAGCGCTTCGCTCTCCGACGTGGATCGGGCCTTCCTCGTGGACGGGCTCCGGCAGGCACGGGCCTTCAGTCTGCTGGGGGCGCTCCGGCAGGTCCCCCGGCTGGCGGAGCAGTTCCAGCCCGAGCCGCCTCCCTCGAAGAATGCCCACCAGGCGGGATATGCGTGCGCCCGGAGGGTCCGTGCCCTGCTGCCGGAGCGGCAAGGGCCGCTGCGCAATCTGGGCCGGCTGATGGAGAGTCACTTCGACATCCTCGTCCTCCGCCATGCCTTCACGAACCCCGCCGTGAATGGGGTCAGCTGCCGCTCTGGCGACGCCCGCCTCATCGTCATCCATGAGGCGCTGATGCATGAGCCGGTGCGCCGCTTCGTGCTGGCTCATGAGCTGGCGCACCAGCTCCTCGACCTGTCGGAGAGCGACGTCCAGACGGATGAGGGGCGCTTGGACTCGTCACGCTTCTGGATGGAGAACCCTCCCGCCGAGAAGCGGGCCAATGCCTTCGCCGCCATGCTGCTGGCGCCCGAAGAGGCCGTGGCCCAGAGCCTGGGGGCCGCGAAACCGGAAGGCTATGGCCTGAAGGCGGCCCGCGAGTTGGTCATCCGGGCCCGCACCCACTTCGGCCTCAGCTTCTCCGCCATGGCCTGGCATCTCTACAACCTCCGGTACATCCGGGAGCGGGAGACCGTGGAGGCCCTTGTGATGTCACCGGACGAAACAGTCCTGGACAGCTTCGAGGAGGATACGCGCTTCACCGGCATCGAACGCCGTGCCCTGGATGCACATGCCCACGAGTTGATTTCGTCGAGCCGGGCTCGCGAGCTGCTCGGACGTCCTGTCGAGGATCTCCTCGCCACATGAGCCAATACGTTGTCGACACCGACGTGCTGGCGAACATCCAGCGCGCGGGTCATGCCGCTACGCTGATGGCGCTGGGAGCCCTGCCCGTCGTCATCACCGACACGGTCTGTGATGAGTTGACCGTGGGCGCCTCCCAGGCTGGCGCCCCGGAACGGCTGGTCCAGGAAGCGGAAGCGATGCTGAAGGCCATCGCGGGGGCGCCCATCGTGCTGGTGCCGCAGAGCCCGGAGGCCGAGACCCTGGTCCAGCTCCAACTCCCGCCGGTGACAGAAGGGATGGGGGAGCACTCGGTGATTGCCTACGCTTGTCACCATCCCGACGCGACGGCGATCCTGCATGATCGCCGCGCCCTCCACCGGGGCATCGAGGAGCTTCGCGGGCGAGTCCTCTCCCTGCACGGGTTCCTGGACGTGCTGCGCCGGGAGCACGGGCTTGCATTGAAGGCCGCCCACCAGATCTCTGAGTGGTACTGCGCCCGCTTCAAGCCGCAGCGACGCCCGCTCTGGGGGTGATGCTCAGGACGGCCGCGCCGCGTCCAGCAGTCCCTGCACCGCGCGCGTCACGTCGCGGTGCACCGTGAGCAGGGCCTCCCGGTCCGCCGCGTCGAAGCCCGGGGCCAGGTGGGTCGTCAGCGGTTCTCCTACCCATTGGGTCATCTTCACCGGGAAGGGGAGGGACAGCGGCCACAGGCCCGTGGCGCCCACGCCCAGCCACAGTGGCAGTCTTCCGGGCATCCCCACGCGCTTGCCCCACGCGTAGCCGTCGTTCAGGCCCACGTAGGCGTCGTCCATGCCGTGGCCCGCGATGGGGACGATGGGCAGCCCGTAGCGCACGGCCAGCCGCAGGTAGCCCAGGCGCTCTCCCCAGTCCACGCGGTAGCGGTGACGGAAGTCGCGGCAGCCCTCGCGTGTGCCTCCGGGCTGCACCAGCACGTGCTCGCCTTTCGCTACTGCTTCGGCCAATAGCGGCCCGTCGCCGGTGACGAAGCCCAGCCCGTCCGCCACCTGACGCATGCCGGGGATGCGGTCGAACGCGCCGTGCGCGATGCCGTGGGGGAGGTAGCCCAGCCGGTCGTGCAGCGTCACCGTCAGCATGCACAGGTCCACCGCCAGGGGGCGCCCGTGGTAGCCCACCAGCAGCTTCGCGCCGGGCTTCAGCAGCGGCTCCAGGTTCACGACTTCGTAGCGGTGGTAGCGCTGGAGCAGGCGGAACGTCGTCAGCCACGCGGCCCTCGCCGCCACCGCTGCCGCTGAGTTCACCCGCTCACCCGGTACAGCACCGCGCCGTGCGCCACGCCGGCGCCCACGCCCACCAGCAACACCCGGTCCCCGGGCTTCACCGGCCGCGTGCGCCACAGCCGGTCCAGCCCCACGCCCAGCGACGCGGAGCCCACGCTGCCCACGGTGTCCACGACCGTGACGCTCTTCTCCTCCGGCACCTCCAGCGCCTGGAGGATGGCCGCGAACATGCTCCCGTTCGGCTGGTGCATGAGCACCCACTCCACGTCCGCCACCGTCAGCCCCGCGCCCTGGAGCACCGCCGAGGCCGCGCGCGTGAGTGCTCCCAGCGCCACGCGGGTCATGTCTCGCGATGCGGTGAGGAAGCGCATGCCTTCGCGCTGGCCCGTCTGGTGCGGGTTCTCCAGCACGACGTCCGGCGGCAGCGTGCCGTCGTTGCCGAACGCCACGCCCAGCACGCCCTCGCCGGGCCGCGCCTCGCCCAGCACGACGGCCGCAGCCGCGTCGCCCAGCACCAGGTAGGGACGTGGATCCTCCGGCCGCGTGGTGCGCGACAGGAGCTCCACGGACACCACGCCCACCGGCCCCAGGCCTGTCGCGACCGAGCGCGCCGCCAGGTCAAATGCGCTCAGGAAGCCCATGCACGCGTTGCCCACGTCCATCGCGTCGCACGTCCCGGACAGCCCCAGCGCCGCCGCCACCCGGCTGCCATTGGCCGGAGTGATGACGTCCCCGCCCATGGACGACACGAAGAGGATCCGCTTGAGCGCCGTCGCCGGGAGCCCCGCTGCCTCCAGTGCGCCCCGCAGCGCCTGCGCGCCCAGGTCCGCCGCGCGCATCCCCTCCGGAGCGAAGTGCCGCGTGCGAATGCCCGTCTTGCGCTCCACCTCCGCCGCGTCCCGGCCCACCCGCGCGCAGACCTCCGCGGTCGTCACCGGCGGACCGGGCAGCACGCTCGCGGTGCCGAGGATGCGGACCGGAATCACGCGGCCCTCCTTCCGCCGGCCGTGCTTCCTCGCGTGCGCAGGGCTTCCCAGGCCTGCTTGAGCTCCAGCAGCTTCTGCTCCAGGCCCATGTCGCGCGCGGCTTCGTCCAGGACCTCGTCCACGTGCGTGAAGCGCATGGATCCGAGCAGCGGTTGATCGCGCGTGCCCACGTCGTATCTCAGGTCGCCTCGCGCGGACTCCAGGTCTCCGCTGCGGTGCAGGAGCAGCACGCCACTGGCCAGGAGATCCTTCGCCCTCGCCACCGGGTTGAGCGCGGAGAGGAACAGCCCCACCGCTCCAGGCAACAGCGGCCTCGCCGCGTGGTGATGGCCCGCGGGGAAGATGTTGCTGGAGAAGATCAGGTCCGCCCCCGAGTGCAGCAACACGTCCACCGGCACCATGCTGGTGAAGGCCCCATCCACGTAGCGCGCGGGCGGCTGGAGCGTGGGCGCCCAGACTCCTGGCGCTGAACCGCTCGCGCGCACCGCCAGCGCCAGCGGCCCCTTCTCCAACACCACGCAGCGGCCCGTGGTCAGGTCCGTCGTCACCGGCAGGAAGCCCACGGGCAGCTCCTCCAGCGCCAGGTCTCCCAGATCGCCGCGCACCAGCCACTCCATGGCCTGCGTCGTCACGACCGACGACAGCGCCGCCGCGGACAGGTGCCCGCCCCGCGCCCGGTGCTGGAGCCTTCTCAAGCCATCCAGTCCCTCACGCCCGTCACGCGCGGTGCCGCAGTAGTACGCGCCCACCAGCGAGCCCATGCTGGCGCTGCTGAGCAGATCCACCGGCACGTCCAGCGCGGCCAGCCTGCGCAACAAGTGCACGTGGTAGAAGCCCCACACCCCGCCGCCGCTGAGCGCCAGCCCCACGCGCCGGCCGGTGATGGCGCGCGCCCACCGGGACAGCGCGTCCCGCGTCCCCGCATCCAGTCCCAGCGCCGCCAGCGGCCGCGCGTCCCCTGGCCGCACCACCCACCGCCCCCAGTCCAGCCGCAGCCGGCACCCGGGCGGAGGCACTTCCTCATCCCAGCCGTCCTCGTCCGGCAGCGAGCGCCCCAGCAACGTCGGGCTGCCCTGCGGCCGCCACGGCGACAGCAACACCGTGGGCAGCACCTGCGCGCCCGGCGTCCCCACGGCGTCCGACTCGCCTCCCGGGGGCACCAGCCACACCTCGCGCGGCGTCAGGCCCTCCGGCGCCGGCACGCCGTCCAGCAGCACGCAGTCGAAGTCCTCCCCCTCGGCAAGCACCGGCGCGTGCGGAACCACCGTGCGGCGGAACACTCCGTCCGCGCCGCGCACCGCGCCCTCCGAGCGCTTCGTCCCCGCGCGCACCAGCAGCACCCGGTCCCCGAAGTCATGGACCATCACCTTCGCCACCAGCTCCACCATCAGGGACAGCGTCGCGGGCGGCAGCTCCAACCCCCGCGCGCGGAACGTCACCACGTCCGTGCGCGACGCCACGCCACCTCCAGAGCCACCGGCAAAGCCTCCGGGCCGGGGCACCGCCGCCACCGCCTCCAGCTCCGCGCGCGGAAGAAAGAGCGCATGCGACGCGGACTCCGCCGTCACCGTGACGGGCCACGTGCCGCGCGCGAGCGCCTCCACGCCCAGCGACATGCCCGGGCGCAGGTGCAGGAGCACCGTCCCTCCCGTCGTCACCCGCCACTCGCCCGAGCGCAGAAGATGGACACCGTCCACCGGCTCGCCTTCACGGCAGATGACCTCGCCCGGCTGGGGCTCCACCGGCCGGGCCCTCTCCAGCAGCCGCAGCAGGACGGACGCGCGCGTGTGGCGCAGCGCGGGCGATTGCTTCAACGAGTACAGCCACCGACGCCGCTCATCGACAGTCAGGGGAGAAGCCATGCGTCGCCCAAGGATAATCAGGACGCTCCAGCGCCGGATAGCGCGCCGGAGTGCCTGCCCGCCGTGCGGGTCCTGCGCGATGCGTCGCTACGCCGGCTGGGGTCGCGGCGGCTCCCCCTCCGGAGGGATGGACGGCGGCGGCGGATTGTGCGGCGGCCCGCTCTGCGGATTGCCGTGCTTGCGGTGTTTCAGGATCTTCGTACGCGCCCCCTCCACCAGCGCGTAGAGCACCGGGATGAAGATGAGGTTCACGAAGGTGGAGAAGAGCATCCCGCCGAAGACGGCCGTGCCCAGAGACTTGCGCGCGGAGGCGCCCGCGCCGGTGGCCAGCATCAGCGGCACCACGCCGAAGAGGAACGCGAAGGACGTCATCAGGATGGGGCGCAGCCGCGTCTCCGCCGCGTTGATGGCGGACTCCACCACGCCCTGACCCTGCGCGCGCAGCTGCTCGCCGAACTCCACGATGAGGATGGCGTTCTTCGACGCGAGGCCCACCAGCATCACCAGGCCCACCTGGCAGAACACGTCGTTCACCAGCCCGCGCAGGTTCTGCAACAGGAGCGCGCCCATCATCGCGACGGGCACGGCGAGCATGACGACGAAGGGCAGGGCGAAGCTCTCGTACTGCGCGGCCAGCACCAGGAACACGAACACGATGCCCAGCGCGAAGATGACGAGCACGGTGTTGCCCGCGCTCTTCTGCTCCTGGGACAGGCCCGTCCACTCGAAGGTGAAGCCCGGCGGCAGGGCCTGCTTCGCCACAGCCTCCATCGCGTTGAGCGCCTGGCCGGTGGAGACACCGGGCGCGCCCTGGCCGTTGATGTTCGCGGAGCGGAAGAGGTTGTAGTGCGTGATGTTGGGCGCCGTCGTCATCGGCGTCACCTTCACCAGCGACTCCAGCGGCACCATGGCCCCGGTGTCCGAGCGCACGTACAGGCTGCCGATGTCCTTCGGGTTGTCGCGGAAGGGCGTCGCGGCCTGCACGAACACGCGGTAGACGCGGTTGGAGAAGGTGAAGTCGTTCACGTACTGGCTGCCCAGGTACACCTGGAGCGTGGAGAACAGCGAGGACAGCGGCACGCCCAGCGCCTTGGCCTTCTCCCGGTCCACGTCGATGTTGAGCTGCGGCGAGCCCGCGGTGAACGCGGAGAACACGCCGCGCAGCTGCTGCTCCGCGCTCGCACGGCCCACCAGCGCCTGGGTGGCCTGCGCCAGCTCATCCAGCGTGCGGCCGCCCTGCTGGTCTTCGAGCACGAACTCGAAGCCGCCCACGCTGCCCACGCCGCGGATGGCGGGCGGTTGCAGGGGCAGCACGCGCGCGCCGCCCACCTGGGACAGCTGGGGACGCAGGCGCTCGATGATGCCCGCGACGCTGGACTCCTTCGTCGTGCGCTCCTCCCAGGGCTTCAGGTTGATGAAGAGCGAGCCGTAGTTGGCGCCCGTGCCCAGCAGCGAGAAGCCGCCCACGGTGAAGATCTGCGTCACCTCCTCCTGCTGCTTGATGATGTCCTCCACCTGGATGAGGACGTTGCGCGTGTACTCCAGCGACGTGCCCTCCGGGCCCTGCACCGCGATGATGACGTAGCCCTGGTCCTCGTCCGGGATGAAGCCCGTGGGCGTGGACCGGTAGAGCAGGCCCGTGGCCACGAGGAACACGGCGAAGATGCCCACCACGACCCAGCGCAGCTTGCCCAGCATCAGGCGCAACAGCTTCCCGTAGCCGCGCCGGAGCGCGTCCAGCCCCTCGTCGAACTTGCGCGCCAGGACGAACTTCTGGCCCTCGTTGGGGCGCAAGAGGCGCGCGCACAGCGCGGGGGACAGGGTGAGCGCGACGAGCGCGGAGAGGCTGATGGAGAACGCGATGGTGAGCGCGAACTGGCGGTAGATGGCGCCCGTGGTGCCGGGGAAGAAGGACACCGGGATGAACACCGCGGACAGCACCAGCGCGGTGGCCACCACCACGCCGGCCACCTGCTGCATGCCCCGGTGCGTGGCCTCCTTCGCGTCCACCTTCTCGTGCTCGATGACGCGCTCCACGTTCTCGATGACCACGATGGCGTCATCCACCACCAGGCCCGTGGCCAGCGTGAGGCCGAAGAGCGTCAGCGTGTTGAGAGAGAACCCGAACGCGTTGACGAACATGAACGTGCCCACCAGTGACACCGGCAGCGTCGTCACCGCCACCAGCACGCTGCGCCAGCCGTGCAGGAAGATGAAGATGACCAGGACCACCAGGAGGATGGCCTCGCCCAGCGCCTTGAGCACTTCTTCAATGGAGGCGCTCACCGCGGCCGTGGTGTCGAACGCCACCTGATAGGTGAGGCCCGGCGGGAAGCTGGCGGACAGCCGCGTGAGCTCCGCCTCCACGCCCTCGCGCACCTCCAGCGCGTTGGAGCCGGGCAGCTGCGTGATGCCCAGGCCCACCGCGTCCTGGCCGTTGAAGCGGAGCAGCTGCTGGTAGTTCTCCGCGCCCAGCTTCACGTCGCCCACGTCGCGGATGCGCACCAGCGCGCCGTCCTGTCCGCGCTGGATGACGATGGCGCCAAACTCCTCCGGCGACGTCAGCTGGCCCTTCACCTGGAGGGACAGCTGGTACGCCTGCTCCTTGGAGGACGGGGCCTGGCCCACCTTGCCCGCGCCTACCTGGACGTTCTGCTCCTGGAGCGCGTTGAGCACGTCCTGCGCGGTGAGGTTGCGGCGGGCCAGCTCCGTGGGGTCCAGCCACAGGCGCATGGCGAAGCGGCGCTCGCCGAAGATGCGCACGTCGCCCACGCCCTTCACGCGCAACAGCGCGTCGCGGATGTAGACGTCCGCGTAGTTGCTGATGAACTCCGTGTCGTAGCGCTTCTCCTTGTCATAGACGCCAAAGGAGACCAGCAGCTGCGTCTGCGCCTTGCGCACGGTGACGCCCAGCGCGTTCACCTGCGAGGGCAGCTGGGGTGTGGCGGTGGCCACGCGGTTCTGCACGTCCACCGCGGCCAGGTCCACGTCGCGCGACGGGTCGAACGTCGCGGTGATGGTGCTCTGGCCGTCGTTGGTGCTGGTGGAGGACATGTAGCGCATGCCCTCCATGCCGTTGAGCTGGCGCTCCAGCACGGTGGTGACGGCGCTCTCCACCGTCTCCGCGGACGCGCCCGTGTACGTCGCCGTGATTTGAACCTGCGGCAGCGCCAGCTCCGGGTACTGCTCGATGGGGAGGCTGGGAATGGAGATGGCGCCCACCAGCGTGATGAGGATGGACAGCACGCTGGAGAAGACGGGGCGCTGGATGAAGAAGTCGGTGAACATGGCAGCCCCCTACTGACCCGCGTCCGAGCCGCCGCCCATGCCCTGTCGCGCGGGCGGCAGGGGCATGCCCTCCGTCTGGCCCCGCGCCTGCTGCGCGGGCTTCGGCTGGATGGGCATGCCGTCGCGCAGCTGCTGCACCCCGCTGATGATGACCTGGGTGCCCGCGTCCAGGCCCTTGAGCACCTCGTAGTCGTTGCCCTCCACCAGCCCCAGCGTCACGGGCTGGCGCTTCACCACGGTGCCGGCGTCGCCTTCGCCCACCACCAGGGCGAAGGACTGGCTGCCCTGCCGGGTCACCGCGGTGGTGGGCATCTTCAGCGCGTCCCGCACGTCGTAGACGAGCTGCGCGCGCACCAGCTGTCCGGCACGCAGGCCCACGGTGTTGTCGAAGGCGGCCTGCACCTCCACCAGCTGCGTGTTCGGGTTGGGCGTGGGGGCCACGAAGAAGGCGGGGGCGCGGACAATGGGCTCGCCGTCCTCGTCGAGGATCTCCAGCGGCGTCTGGCCCACCTTCACCCGCGCGGCCTGGTCCACCGGCACCTGCACGGACAGCTCCAGGGCGCGGCTCTGGTCCAGGATGGTGAGCGCGGTCTGCGGCGTCACGTAGTCACCCAGCTTCACGGGGATGTCGCCCACGACGCCGTCGAAGGGGGCGCTCACGTTGAAGAAGCCCAGCTGCACCTGCTGGTTTTGAATCTGCGCCTCCGCCTGCTGGGCCTGGGCCTCCGCTTGCGCCGCCTGGGCCACGGCCTGTTCGTAGTCCTGGCGGCTGACGAGCCCCTCCTTGAGGAGCTGCGCGCTGCGCTCGCGCGTCCGGCGCGCGAACTCGCGGTTGGCGACCGCGGAGGCCTTCTGGGCCTGGGTGGCGCGCAGGGAGGCCTGCTCCTGCCGGGGGTCCACGACGAGCAGCACCTGGCCCGCCTTCACCTTCTGACCGGGGCGGGCGGGAATCTTCTGGATGTAGCCGGCGACCTGCGGGACGACGGTGATGCTGCTGCGGGAGATGAGGGTGCCCACGTATTCGCGGGTGTCGCGCACCGGGCCGGGCTTCACCGCCATCACCTGCACGGGCATGGGCTTGCCGCCGCCCTGGCTCTGCTGGCCTCCCTGGGGGCCGCCTCCGGGCGAGGCCTGACCGGGCTCCTTGCCACCGCTGCATCCGCCTGTCGTCAGCGCGAGGACGAGTCCCCACGCGCCCCAGCCGCTCCTCACCAATCGCATGCCGCCTCCGACAGGAATGCATCCACCTGGGCCTGGCGGAACTGGAAGTCCCGGAGGACGAGCTCCAGTTCGGCCTGCCGCAGGGCCCCGGCTGACTGCACCAGCTCGAGGCTCGTTCCGGTGCCCACCTCGAAGCTGCGGCGGGTGAGCCGGTCACTCTCTTCCGCGAGTCCGCGCTCGCGCTCCGCCAGGTCGCGCGTCGCCTGGGTCACCTGCACGACGCGCTTCGCCTGGGTGACCTCGATGACGACATTGCGCTCGCGAGCGGTGGTGTCCGCGCGGGCCTGCTCCAGTTGTCCGCGGGCCTGGCGCAGGCGGCCCTCGCGCGCGCCGCCGTCCCAGAAGGGCAGCACGAGGCTTGCGCCGACGTTCCAGATGGGCACCTCCGCGAAGCCCGGGTTGACGGTGAGCGCGGTGGTGGTGCTGGTGAGGTTCAGGGTGGGCGCGTACTGGCGATACACCTCGCCGATGGCGCGCTCGGCCACCACCTGGCGCGACTTCGCGGCGGCGATGTCCGGGCGGTTCTCCACCGACTCCAGCGTGCGGCAGGTGGCCTTCGCGCCCTGGAGCAGGGTGGTCAGCTCCAGGCCCGGCTTGAGGCCCACGGCGGACGGGGTGCCCAGGGCCAGGCCCAGCGCCTCGCGAGCCTGGCGCAGGTTCTCATCGCCGGTGACGACGTTGCGCCGGGCCACCTGGGCGTCCTGCTCCACGCGGACGACGTCCAGGCGGGTGCCGGCGCCCAGCTCGAAGCGGCGCTGCGCCAGGGCCAGGCGCTCCAACGCGGTGCGCAGGTTGACGCGGTTGACCTCCGCCAGGCGCTCGTTGGAGGACACGGAGACCAGTGCCTGCGCGAGCCCGCGAGTGAGCTGCCGGCGCGTCTCCGCGAGCGACAGGGCGGCGGTGCGCCGCGACTCCTTGGCGCTGCCCAGGGCGTAGAGGCCGGCCAGGTTCACGACGGGCACGTTGGCGTTGAGCACGCCGATGCCCAGCAGCTCCGTGGGCGTGAAGCCCTCGGCGCCGCCCACGCCACCTCCGATGCCGCCGCCCGCGCCACCGCCGACCGCGGGGATGCTCGGGTTGAGGACGTTGTACTGGACGGACAGGTTGCCATCGAAGGCGGGCAGCAGGCTGGCGAGCGCGATGCGCCACGTGCCCGCGGCGAACTCCACCTGGCCCAGGACGGCCTGGAGGTCGGTGGAGCGCTGGCGCAGGAGCGTGAGCGCTTCGTTCCAGGATTGGATCTGCTGGGGCGCGGCGGGCGCGGGAGTGAGCAGCGGATCCGACACGTTCGCCTGGAAGGGCGGAGGCACGTCCGGAACGTCGTCCGGGTTCTGGGACGCGGGCTGCCGCTGCGCGGGAGGATTCGGAGCCTGGGCTTTCGGCGCCGAGGCGGGAGGCGAGGGCGGCGGAGGCGCGGGTGGAGCGCGCCGCGGTGGCGCGGTGGACTGCGCGACGAGCGGCAGGGAAGGTCCGGAGCCGGTAGATGCTGTCGCCTCGCCGGGGACCCCGGCGGGGACGAGCAGGGCTGCGAACACGAGCGCATGCATAGGGGTGCTCCCCAGGTAGGGGCGAGGCCAGCCCCCGGCCACAGGTCGCGCCCCCCGGCGCTCCGATGGACGACACAGCAGGGCGGGGAAGTGCTCAGCAGTCGATGAACAGGCCTCCCGCCAGTGGTGGGAGGTCGTGGGCCAGGGAAGGCCCCAACGTGCATCACGAGCGCCGAGCAGGCGTCTGTCTCGAAGGGAGGCCGGGCGTTCAGCACGCCACGGCCGTCACGCCCTGCTATTCGTGATACTTGCCCGCATCCGCGCTGGGAGCGATGAACGGCAAGGGCACGGAACCATCAGGTGGATCGAAGGACCGGCCGACCTCCGACGTGGGGACCAGGATGCCGGGCCCAGCATCCGTGGGCACCCGGGATTCATCCGGCTCGCCATCCCGGAGGCGACGGAGGAGCCGGCCATCGCTCCCGACGGCATACTGCGCGCCTGAGTGCAGCGCGGGAACCGTCAGCCCACAGGCCTGGGGATCCTCATCGATCCGGATGAAGAGGATGCCTTGCCGCTGAATGACCCGGTACCGGTGTGACTCACGCCGGTCCACGCAGGGCGTGTTGGCATCTTGTGGCCCCAGGAAGTCAGCGGCGGCGACTTCAAGCGCGCGCAGGACACTGCCGCTCAATTCGACCGTGCCTGCTTCGATGGCGGGCTGCTCGAAGAACTGTGGGAACTCGATGGACGTGTCGTTCGTCCAGGGCTCACGCGTGGGCGTGGACCGCAGGCAGCCCGCCAGGAGCAGCGCTGCCGGAAGCATGAAGTGCTTTGTCGCCATGAGCCCTCGTGAACGCGCCGGCCTCGGGCCCTGGATTCGCTCGGGAATGTCGCGGGCGTTGATCTGCACGACTCCGGGTGTCGCCGCGGGCTGCGCGCAGGCCAGCGCGACAAGCAGCGGCGACGCACCCAGGAGCCTTGCACCGGCACCCGCCATCACTGCACCGGCAGCATGCCCAGCCGCTGCTTCGCGAACTTGTTCTGCGGGTCGAACCGGAGCGCTTCCTCCAGCCGGTCGCGGCCCTTCTGCGGGTTGCCCTGCACCACGTAGAGGTCCGCCAGCCGCACCAGCACGTCCGCGTTGTAGGGCTGCAGGTCCAGCGCCTGTTCGAACTCGCGCGTCGCCGTGACGACGTCGCGCTTGCGCATGGCCAGCTGCCCCAGCATCACGTGCGGCTGCACCAGCCCGCGCGTCTCCGGCTCCGTCGCCAGCGCCTGCAGGGCCGGCATCGCCCTTGGGTCCCCGAACGCCGCCAGCGTCAGCGCCGCGCCCTGCCGCACCCACAGCGAGCCGTCCTTCAGCAACGGCACCAGGTCCTCCGTCGCCTCGCGCGCGTTCGCCGCGCCCAGCCCGTCGATGATGTCCGAGCGCAGCGTGGGGTCCGTCGTGCCCTTCAAGGCCGCGCGCAGCGCCGGCACCGCGTCGTGCTTGAACCGGCGCGCCAGGAACTTCGCCGCCGCGCCCCGCAGCGTGCCCGCCTCCGCCGTGTCCGCCAGCACCGCCTCCAGCGCCCCACGGCTTCCCGCTGCCGTCTTCTCGTCGAACGCGTCCGCCAGCCGCAGGCGCCGCTGCTGCCGCGCCTCCGCCTTCGGCCACCACTTCACCAGCGACGCCTGCATCGCGTCCGGCGTCTGCTTCGCATGGCAGGTGTTGCACGCATTGGGGATGTCATGGCGCGCCGTGTTCTGGGGCACCGGCACGTCCAGCGCGTGGTCCGCGAAGTGGTCCAACACGCCCGACACCACCGGAGGCATGTGACACGCCAGACAGTCCTGCGCCGCGGCCGCCTTGTGGTGCGTGTGCTGCTCGCCCTGCGCCACCACGTCCTGATGACAGCCCTGGCACGTCGCCGCGTTCACCGACGCGCGCGCCGCCACCGGCTTCTGTTTCTTCACCTCGTTGGGCGCGCTCGGGGCGTGCGGCGCCGTGTGGCACGTCAGGCACGTGGCCCCGCCCTTCAGGTGGCACTGGGACTGGATGAGCGCCTGGTACTCGAAGCTGGAGGTGCTGGGCCGCCCGTCCGCGAAGAAGTCTCCGGACCGGTCGTTGCCCACCAGCAGCACCATGGGCTGATAGCTCGCGTCGTAGCGCTGGCCGGGCTGGAAGTGGTGCTTCGCGTCCAGCATGGGGAACAGCGTGCGGCGCGGCCCGTGGCACTGCGCGCACACCGCGAAGCCCTCGTCCTTCGACAGCTTCGCCGGCTGGATGATGTCCGCCGGCAGCTGCGACTCCGCGTGCCGCCCGCCGGGTCCGTGGCAGGACTCGCACGCCACGCCCGCGTCCGCGAACTTCGTCTCCCACTGGTGGCTTGCCCTGTCGTAGCGCGCGTCCAGCCCCGTCACGTGGCAGTCCATGCACGCGTGCTGCGCGCTGCGGCGGAAGTTCGCCCAGAAGAACGGGTGGTCCGGCGCCAGCGCCCCCTGCTTCTTCTCCGAGTAGTCCACCCACTCGCCCTTGCCCGTCACGTGGAAGTACACCGGCAGCACCTGCCAGCGGCCGTCCGGCAACAGCGTGATGGGGTCCTGCATCCGCTTGCCGCCCACCACCCACTGCACCGGCCACTCGCCCAGGTTCCCGTCCGCGCCCTTGGTGCGCATCAGGTAGTGATTGCCGTCGCGGCGCATCCACGCCTCGCTGGACTCGCCCTTGAAGTGCGTGCCCGCCGTGAACGTGCCCGCCACGTACGCCTTCGTCGCCGGGGACAGCGCGCGCGAGTGCCAGTCGTGCTTCCAGCCGGCGTGCTGCTCCTCGTGGCAGTCCGCGCACACCTGCGAGCCCACGAAGTGGTTCGGCTGCGCGGGCGGCGCCTCCACCGTCTTCACCGGCACGGGCGCCGGGGGGGCCGGAGCCTGGGGCGCTGGAGCCTGGGCCACCGGCGGCGCCGTCGCGGGCGTGGGCGCCGGGGCGCGCAGGAAGAAGAACAGGCCCGCCGCGAGAACCACCACCGCGAGGGCGACAAGGACAGGGCGAGAGGAGCGCATCCGGAAGGTGCGCCCATGCTCCTCCCAAGCGATGGATGGCACAAGCGGCGCTCCGCGCAAGCCCTTCTCCTCCAGTGGACAATGACCTCCCAGGGAGGGCTGCGGTCCTGGCGAGGTCTGGATTAGGGTCCCCCTTCAAGCCAAGGGAGGCCGTGCCCATGCCCATGCGGTCCGTGAATGGAACCCGGCTGTATTACGAGGACACCGGCGGCTCCGGAGACGTGGTCCTCTTCAGCCACGGGCTCCTCTGGAGCACCCGGCTGTTCGACCCGCAGGTGGAGGCCCTGCGCGGCCGCTTCCGCTGCATCGCGTACGACCACCGGGGTCAGGGCCAGAGCGACGTGCCCCCGGACAAGGTCATCGACGTGGAGACGGTGTACGCGGACGCGGTGGCGCTCATCGAGTCCCTGGGCGTGGCGCCCGTCCACTTCGTGGGCCTGTCCATGGGCGGCTTCGTGGGCATGCGGCTGGCGGCGCGGAGGCCGGAGCTGCTGCGCTCGCTGGTGCTGCTGGAGACGTCCGCCGACCCCGAGCCCCCCCTCAACGTGCCGCGCTACACCGCGCTCAACCTCGTCGCCCGCTACGTGGGCCTGGCCCCCGTCGCCACGCCGGTGATGCGCATCATGTTCGGCACGTCGTTCCTCACCGACCCGGGCCGCGCCGAGGAGCGGGCGCTGTGGGACGCGCGCCTGAAGGGCAACCGCCGGGACATCTACCGCGCCGTCAACGGCGTCATGAAGCGCAAGGCCATCGCGGACGAGCTGCCGCGCATCCGCACGCCCACGCTCGTCATCGTGGGGGAGGAGGACCGCGCCACCGTGCCCGCGAAGTCGGAGCGCATCCACTCCCTCATCCCCGGCTCGAAGCTGGTGCGCCTGTCGCGTGGCGGCCACTCGTCCACCGTGGAGGAGCCGGCGCTGGTGAACGCGGAGCTCGCTCCCTTCCTCACCCAGCACGCGTCCGGTCAGGCCGCGCAGGTGGGCTGACGCGCCGTTAGCGAAGTCCCCAGGAGGCTTTCCCATGCCAGTCGCGAAATGGAACGGCGCGGTGCTCGCGAAGAGCGACACCTACGAGACCGTGGAGGGCAACATCTACTTCCCGCCCGACAGCCTGTCGCGCGAGCACTTCAAGCCCAGCGCCACGCACACCACCTGCCCGTGGAAGGGCGAGGCCAGCTACTACTCGGTGGAGGTGGACGGGAAGACGAACGCGGACGCGGCCTGGTACTACCCGGAGCCCAAGCCGGCCGCGTCCAACATCCAGGGCTACGTGGCCTTCTGGAAGGGCGTGACGGTGGAGCGCTGAGGTTGGAACTGTAGGGGATGTAACGGGCCCCACGGGAACGAGGCTTCACGGAGGGACGCGAGCGGCGATGCTGCGGCCTTTCGCGGGGGCATGGCCCTCGCGTGGAGGAGCGGAGCCTTGGCGACGGTGTCCCTGCAGGACGTGCGCAAGGTGTACCGGGGCGGGGTGGCCGCGGTGAAGGGCGTGACGCTGGACATCGCGGACGGCGAGTTCGTGTCGCTGGTGGGCCCGTCCGGCTGCGGCAAGTCCACGACGCTGAACCTCATCGCCGGCCTCGAAGAGCTGTCCGGCGGCGAGCTGCGCATCGACGGGCAGCTGGTGAATGACCTGTCTCCGCGCGAGCGCGACATCGCGATGGTGTTCCAGAGCTACGCGCTCTATCCGCACCTGGACGTGGCGGGGAACCTGGGGTTCCCGCTCAGGGTCGCGGGCATGGGCGCGAAGGACGTGGACGCGCGCGTGCGCGAGGTGTCCGGCGTGCTGGGCCTGGAGGCGCTGCTGTCGCGCCGGCCCAAGGAGCTGTCCGGCGGACAGCGGCAGCGCGTGGCACTGGGACGCGCGCTGGTGCGCAGGCCCAAGGTGTTCCTCTTCGACGAGCCCCTGTCCAACCTGGACGCGGCCCTGCGCACGCAGATGCGCGGCGAAATCAAGAAGCTGCACGAACAGCTCAAGGCCACGTTCATCTACGTCACGCACGACCAGGCGGAGGCCATGACGCTGTCGGACCGCGTGGTGGTGATGAGCCAGGGCGAGGTGCAGCAGGTGGCCCCCCCGCGCGAGCTGTACGACGCGCCCGCGAACCTCTTCGTGGCGGGCTTCTTCGGCTCGCCGCGCATCAACCTGGTGAAGCCGTCCACGCTGGGCCTGTCCGACGCGGACACGGTGCTGGGCCTGAGGCCGGAGCACCTCCAGGTGGGGCAGGGCGAACGGCCAGCGGACGCGCGCGAGGGGCGCGTGTACCTGGTGGAGCCCATGGGCGCGGAGGTCTGGGTGACGGTGGAGACAGGCGGCGAGCGGCTGGTGGCGCGGGCGCCTGGAGACTTCCGGGCCTCCAGTGGAGACACGGTGTGGCTGCGCCACGACGCGCGCTACCTGCGCCGGTTCGACGCGAAGTCCGGGCGCGCGGTGTCAGCGGGTCAGGCGTAGACCTGTTCGCTCTCCACGACGGGTTCCAGCCGGCGCTGGAGGGCGGCGAGCCGGTCGTAGCGCTGGTGCAGCGCCTCCTTGTGCTCGGCCCGGTCCGCGTGGGCGATTTCATCCAGCAGCGTCTGCAGCGAGGAGTCCACGGCGTCCTTCAGCACGCGGGATTCGTCATTCGACAGTTCCAGCAACATGGGGGGCCTCCTTGAGGCAACGTTAGGCACCGCGTGTCAGGGCCGCGCGCAGGGCAGGCGCGCAGCCGTGGAAGAAGGCGGCCCGAGGGCCCACCGGGCTGCCTGCCGCGTCGCGCACGACAGCGGGAGCGACCCCACTCTTGGTGAGGACCCCATGAGCGCGAGGAGCGACGCGATGATTCACGCGGGAGCGGTTCGTGAAGGCATGTCGGTGCGCACCGCCGACGGACATTCGCTGGGCCGGGTGGCCGGCGTGGGCGACACGCACTTCGAACTGGAGCAGGGGTTGGTGCCCATTCCCCGGCGCGACTACCTGGTCGAGTACAGCGACGTGGAGGCCGTGACCGGCGACGAGGTCCTGCTCAAGCCGGCGGACCACCCACAGCTCACGCTGGAGGAGGACGACGACGGCGGAGCCCTGCCGCCGCGCCACAGCGAGGGCCTGGAGGCGGAGCCCACGAACGACCCCGTGGGTCCCTCGCGGCACTAGCGCGTCCAACCCGGCAGGCAGGCCAAGGCCCTGGAATCACAGGGTCTTGTGGCTGCCTGGGTGTCAGACCGGCAGGTTAAACGGACCCCTCGACCAGACGTCCCGGTGGGGTCATGCGACGGTTTTCGACATCTTGCGTCACGATGCTGTGGTTGGGAGTGGTGTTCGCGTGCGGGCCCGCGCCGCGAGCGGACGCGGGCGGCGTGGAGGCGCCGGTGCCGGGCATGTTGTCCACGCCGAGGCGGCTGTTGCCCTACGTCGCGTTGGAGGACGGGCGGGTGCTGGCGGCGGGAGGCCATGACGGCAGCCGCACGCTGGGCAGCAGTGAGGTGTTCGACCCGGACACGGGGCGCTGGCGGACCACGGGGGCGCTGCGCACGGCGAGGCGCAACCACGCGGCGGTGCGGTTGTTGGATGGGCGCGTGCTGGTGGTGGGCGGCTCCAACGGCGTGACGGTGGGCGCGCTGGCGAGCGCGGAGCTGTACGCGCCGGACGCGGGCACGTGGACGCAGGCGGCGCCCATGCGCGACGCGCGCAACGACCCTGCGGCGGTGGTGTTGCCGGACGGGCGCGTGCTGGTGGCGGGCGGCACGGACGTGGATCTGCGGCCGGTGCGTTCGGCGGAGCTGTTCGACCCGGTGACGGGGACGTGGAGTCCGGCGGAGGCGCCCGCGTACGCGCGAGGCGGCGCGGGGACGGCGGTGGTGCTGCGCACGGGCAAGGTGCTCTTCGTGAGCGGCTTGCAGTCGGAGCTGTACGACCCGGCGACGGGCCACTGGGAGAAGGCGGGCGTGGTGGGCGGCGCGGCGGGGACGCACCGGCTGGGGCACACGGTGACGCTGCTTCCGGATGGGCGCGTGCTGGTGGTGGGAGGCACGACGACGCAGGCTGCGAGGACGGCGGAGGTCTACCTGCCGGAGCAGAACACCTGGGAGCAGGTGGAGGCGCCCGCGGTGCCGCGAGAGCACCACGCGGCGCTGGTGACGGCGGAGGGCGCGGTGCTGGTGGTGGGCGGCGAGCACTCGTCACGAGGCACGCTGGACTCCGCGGAGCGCTTCGATCCGGCGAGGAACACCTGGACGCAAGCGCCCACGCTGCACGAGCCACGAGGCGAAGCCGGAGCCCTGTGGCTGCGCCGGGGCACGGTGCTGGTGGTGGGCGGAGTGAACGAACTGGGCACCCTGGCCACGAGCGAGGAATACGTCCCCGCCCCGGCCGTGGCCCAGGTCGAGCCGGGCGAATAGCGAACGGATGGCTGGCACTTGGGGGATGCCGATTTGAGAAGCGTGGCAGCCGCAGCTCTGCTGAGCTTTCGTCCATGAACCCTGGCCCTCCGCACCACGCGTCCATCGACGACCCCGTGGCCGACGACTACTGGTCCTTCGAGGACGACCACGGGCGCAAGCACGTCTCCCGCGTCACCCTGGGCCGGCCCGTGCCCATCCCCCAGGATGCGAATGGGGACTGGTACTGCCCGCTGATCATCGGACACGCGGTGCCCATCACCGTCAGCATGGTGGGCGTCGGTCCCGTGGATGCCCTGCTCAACGCCGCGCGCTTCGTCCGCGAGCACTTCCACGAGCTGCGCAAGGTCAGCCCCCGCGCCCCGCCGCCAGGGTCCACGGATTCGAAGTGAAGCCAGGACAGTGCGTCTGGCTTTTCCCGGGATGACTGACAACGGCGGTTCCTGAGACTCATTCGCGCCGCGCGGCGTGAAAGGGCGCGTGACAGACTGCGCGCCCATGCGCTCCTGGAAACACCTGCTCGTCGTCCCGCTCGTCTGTTCCTCCGCCTGCGCCACCGCGCCCGCCGCTCCCTCGAAGCCCGAGGCCCCGGCCGCCGCCGCGCCGGCCGCTCCCGTCGCCGCCGTGACTCCGGCGGCTCCCGTGCGCCCCTTCGGCACGCTGCGCGAACAGGCCGCGCGCCAGCAGGCGTGGCTCAAGGAACGGCTGGAGACCGGCGTGCCCCAGCTCATGCGCAAGTACGGCGTGCGCATGTGGGTCGTCCCCATGCGCGAGTACAACGAAGACCCTGTCTTCAAGGCGCTCGTCGCCCCCACCACCTTCTCCGCCCGCCGCCGCACCATCTACGTCTTCTTCGACCGGGGCGGGGACCAGGGCGTGGAGCGGCTGGCGCTCGGCGGCAGCACCCAGGGCGGCCTCTATGAGGCCCGCCGCGCTCCCATGATGGTGGACCGCGGCGGCTCGCAGCGCGCCGCGGAGCTCCTGGGCCCTGAACAGTGGGTGCTCCTCAAGCAGGTCGTGGAGGAGCGCAAGCCGGACTCCATCGCCATCGACGTGTCCCCCGCCATCGCCTTCGCGGACGGCCTCACCCACGGCGAATACGAAGGCATGACCCAGGCCCTGGGCCCCACCTGGACCAGGCGCCTCAAGCCCGCCGGCGGCCTGCCCCTGGACGTGCTCGGCTGGCGCAGCGCCGACGAGGTCCGCTTCTACGCCGACCTCCAGAAGTACGCCTGGAACCTCATCCAGACCGCCTTCTCCAGCGCCGTCATCACCCCCGGCACCACCACCACCCAGGACGTGGAGTGGTGGATGCGCCAGCGCCTGGCCGACGACGGCCTGGACACCTGGTTCCAGCCGGACGTGGACGTGCAGCGCCAGGGCGCCACCGACGAACAGCTGGGCGACAACCCCGTCATCCAGCGCGGCGACGTGCTCCACTGCGACTTCGGCGTCACCGCGCTCCGCCTCAACACCGACACCCAGCACATGGGCTACGTGCTGCGCGACGGAGAGACGGACGCCCCCGCGGGCCTCAAGGCCGCGCTCAAGGCGTCCAACCGGCTCCAGGACATCGTCACCGGTGAAATCAAGCCGGGCCGCACCGGCAACGAAGTGCTCCGCGCCTCGCTCACGAAGATGAAGGCCGAGGGCATCGACGGCACCGTGTACTCACACCCCATTGGCCTGCACGGCCACGGCGCCGGCCCCATGATTGGCATGTGGGACCGCCAGGAGGGCGTGCCCGGCAACGGCGAGCACAAGGTGATGCCCAACTCCTGGTTCTCCATCGAGCTGCAGGCGACCCGCCCCGTCCCGGAATGGAAGGACCAGCCCGTGCGCTCCGCCCAGGAGGAGGACGTCGTCGTGGACGCGGAGGGCACCGTGCACTGGGCCCTCCAGCGTCAGACGTCCTTCCACCTGGTGCGCTGAGGCCTACTTCGCCGCGCCCGTCATGGACTTGAGCAGCGTCACCAGCGCCTGCTTCTCCTCGCTGCTCAGGTCCAGCTTGACGATGGTCTCCGTGCGCACGCCCGCGAAGGTGCCGTCCGGGTCGCCGCCCTCGTTGTAGAAGTCGACCACGTCCTCCAGCGTCTTCTGCGCGCCGGTGTGCATGTACGGCGCGGAGAGCGCCACGTTGCGCAGGGTGGGCGTGCGGAACGCGCCCTCCACCTCCGTGGGCTTCGCCTGCGCCTGCGCCTTGAGCGTGGACAGCCGCGCCGCGTCCGTGCCCGAAGGCGCGTCGCTGTACTGGCCCGCGGCGTTGAACGTCCAGGACACCACCGCGTCCACCGCGTCCGCATGTCCGCGCCGCCCGGCGCCGGTGTCCTTCAGCCCCAGGTTGTGGAACTTGTCGTCCGACAGCGAGCGGCCCTTGTGGCACACCACGCACTGGCCCTTGCGCACGAACGTCTTCAGGCCCAGGTACGCCGGGTCCTTCTCCTGCGTGCCCGCCTCCACCGCCTGGAGGAAGCGCCGCACGTCCGCGTCGAACGGCGCGTCCGTGCGGTTCAACGTGCGCTGGTACGCCGCCAGCACCTTGCCCACGTTCGCCATCACCCGGTCCGGGTCGGACTCGTCCGCGGGCGCCTTGCCGAACAGCTGCGTGTACGCCGTCGTGTACGAGGGCTCCGCCACCAGCCGCGCGCGCACCACCGTCGCGTCCGAGTTCATCTCGATGGGGTTGGTCAGCGGCAGCACCGCCTGCGACCAGAGCCGGTCCGCCCGGCCGTCCCACATGAACCAGCGGCTGTAGCCGATGTTGAGCAGGCTGGGCGGGTTGCGCTCCGACGGGTGGCCTCCGCAGCCCTCCGCCGTCGCCGTCTCCACCGTGTAGGACTCACCCGCGTGGCAGCTCTTGCAGGACACCGTCCCGCAGCGCGACAGCCCGGGGTCCTCGAACAGCCGTTGCCCCAGCGCCGCCGCGTCCGCGTTGTCCGCCCACTTGTTGGTGGGGTCCGGCTCCGGCTTCGCGCTCTGCGTGTGCAGGGAGCTCAGCTGGTCCAGCTCATCGTCGGTGGGAAAGGGGGCTTCGGATTCACAACCCGCCCCCAGCAAGGCCAGGGCGAGCACGGCGGTACGCGGACGGAGACCAATCATGGGCCGGGCCAGCTTCGCGCCCTTGTGTTCAGCAATCAATGGTCCCTGTTCCCCCGCCGGGCATGCGAGCGTCCACGCACGAAGGCCGGGGGGCCCTGTTGGGCGCGCCCCGGCCTTCACGGCGTGAAGCTCTTCAATGGGACTTCGGGAGTGCTACTCGCAGGCCAGCTTGAAGCTCACCACCGGCGCCGCGAACTTGGCGATGGTCATCTTCGTGGGGCCCGGGGTGACCGTGGGCGCCGCGCCGTTGGCGCACTTGAGGCCCGCGTCCACCGCCAGCTCCACGTTCAGCTCCTTGCCGTCCGGCAGCCCGCCGACGTTGTAGCTGCAGCGGTTGTTGCGGCTCTGCTTCACCTCGCCCCAGCCCAGCGCCACGCCGTCGTTCTCCGACACCTTCACCCGCACCGCCGAGCACGGATCACCCGACAGACCGCTCGCGGGGTACGCGACGCTGCCCGTGACCGTGGCGTTGCCCGCGCGACCCGCGGCCGCCGCACCACCCGACGAGGCGCAACCCGTGGCGGCAACGACGAGGGCGGCAACAGCAATTCGCAACATGGATATCCTCAATTCAAGAATGAAATGGTTTTCGCGCCGGGTTGGCCGCCGTCCCGGCAGCCATTGGCGCGCGCCACGTACAATTCCGGCGCGCTTTCATTCCACGGAGAAGTGCATTCGCGATTGCATCACGCGGAGCATTTTCACTTTCTCGAACATCCATGCTCCGCGTCCGTGCCGCGCCTCATGGCTCCCATGAATTGGGATGCGGCTCACTGCAGCCGCAGCAAGGCGTCACGCGCGTGCACCACGCCGTGTCCGAAAACGGGATCCCATCCGGCGGTGCCCAGGTCGTGCGCGGAGGCCTCCAGCGCCTCGCGCACCTGCTGGGGCGTCAGCTCCGGCCGGGCGCTCCAGAGCAGCGCGGCCACGCCGCTCACGTAGGGCGCGGCCATGGAGGTGCCGGAGACGTGGGTGTAGTCCACGGGCACCAGCGACAGCCGCGCGTCCGAGCCCAGCCGCTCGCGCAGCATGGTGCTGGCGGCCTGGTTGACGCTGACGGCGGGGGCCCAGTGGCCCGCGCGGGGCAGCGACAGGATGTCCACCGCGCCGCCCGCGGGGGCGTCGTCGGCGCCGAAGACGACGGCGTGCGCGCCCTGGAGCATCACGTGGGTCATGGCCTGGGACACGGGCACCGCGCCGGGCCGCACGTAGGCCACGAAGCCGTCACACGTGGCGTCCAGGCACGACGACAGCGAATCCCCCAGGCCGCAGTCCACCAGCCGCCCCGCGGTGTCGCCCGTGGGCGAGTACAGCAGCGAGCGCGAGATGGGGGACGTGCCATCCAGGGACATCTCCGCGAAGGCGCCCATCCCCCGGGGGAAGGTGGACAGCACGTCCACGCCGGGCGCCACCAGCGACAGCTCCGCGCCCGCGTTGGAGAAGCTCGCGCGCCGCTCGTTCGCGTCCACCGCGCCCACCGCGAGCACGGACGGGTCGGACGCGGGGTAGAGCACCGGGCCGCCCTGGTTGCCCGCGGCCGCCACCACCAGCAGGCCGTGCTTCAGCAGCGCGCGGAAGGACTCCGTCGTGCTGCGCGTGGCCGAGCCGCCGCCCAGCGACAGCGACACGACGCGCGCGCCCTGGGACTCGCACCACTCCATGGCGGAGAGCACCACGCTCATCTGCGTCTGCCCGGACAAATCCAGCACGCGGGCGATGACCAGCGACGCGCCAGGCGCCACGCCCGCGATGCCGCCCGGCGAGCCCCGGGCGCCGGTTTCACCGCCGTGGCCCAGGCGCGCCGCGATGATGCCCGCCACGTGCGTGCCGTGGCCCTGGCCCCACTGGCCGTGGGCGCTGCGGTCGCTGGCGTCGTCATCCCTGTCCACGAAGTCGTGGCTCGCCACCACCGCGCCCTGGAACTCCGGGTGCTCCATGTCCAGCCCGCTGTCGATGACGCACACCCGCACGCCCTCGCCGCTGGGCGCGCCCACGTCCAGCTCGCCGTCGTGGTTCGCGTCCCACACCTCCGGGGCCTGCACCAGGCGCAGGCCGCCGGTGTACTCGTCGGGCGGCCCGAAGCTGGCGGCCGTCACCTGGCGCGACAGCGGCGCGAAGAGCCCGGGCGTCAGGCCCTGGGCGAACCAGACCTGGTCCACCTCCACGCTCTCCACCAGCGCGTTGCGCTCCAGGGCGCGGCGCTCCTCGGGCGTCACGCGCGCGGCCACCGCGGGGATGTTGCGGTAGATGGCGCTCACCTTCGCGCCGGTGCTGGCCGCGTAGCGGGCCCCGGACGCGGAGACGCTCGCCGCCTGGGTGCGCTCCTCCCGGCGGAAGCGGATGATGACGGACTCGCGCCCGTCGCTCTGCACCGGCGAGGGCTCCTGGCCATCCAGCTTCTGGCGGGCCGTCATCTCCCCAGCGACGACACCGGGGCACACCTGCCCCTGCGCGGTGGTGCGCGAGGACGACTCCGGCGCACACGCGGACAGCGCCAGCAACCCGACGAATCCCCATGCCTTCATGACGCGGACTCCTTCCAAGCAGGACGCCCCTCCCGAGGGCAGTCCCCCGCTGGGCGGAGGACCAGGAGGAGCCCGCCCCCCTCAGCTGGGAAGGAAGCGGCGTGCTGCCCTGAGGGAACGCATCCCCGCGTGGACGCGCATCGTCTCCGGGCCCAGGGGGCAGCCTGGACGTGCGCGGGTGCACAACAGACCTGTTACCGGGTGGAATACAGCTCCAGGAATTCCGTCAGCTCCGGGACTTTCCATTTTTCGTGCCCGCGGTGTCAGGGGCTGGCAAGGAGGGGCAGTGCGAGGTGCGCGGCTTGATTCCATGGGGGAGTCCATGCTGCGCTCCGGAGCGCCAAGTCATGAGCACCGCACCCACAGAGTCCCCCCGTTTCTTCGGGCGCTATGAGCTCGTCCACCTCCTGGGCCAGGGCGGCATGGGAGAGGTGTACCTGGCGAAGCTGTCCGGGGCGGCGGGCTTCGAAAAGCCCTGCATCGTGAAGACCATCCTGCCGGGGCTGGTGAAGGACCGGCAGTTCCTGGACCGGTTCCACCACGAGGCCAAGGTGCTGGTGCACCTGGTCCACTCCTCCATCGCCCAGGTGTACGACATGGGCGAGGCGGACGGCACCTACTACATGGCGCTGGAGTACGTGGCGGGCGTGGACCTGGGCTACCTGCTGGAGCAGGCCCGGGTGCAGGGCCGGGCGGTGCCCACGCCGGTGGCGCTCTACATCGGCCAGCGCATGGCGGAGGGGCTGGGCTACGCGCACCGCAAGACGGGCACGGACGGCGAGCCCCTGGGCATCGTCCACCGCGACGTGTCCCCGCACAACGTGATGGTGTCGTACGAGGGCGAGGTGAAGGTCATCGACTTCGGCCTCGCGAAGTCCACCGCGCGCAGCAAGTACACGCTGCCGTCCACGGTGATGGGGAAGCTGGGCTACATGTCGCCGGAGCAGGTCCGCGCGGAGCCGCTGGATCACCGCAGCGACATCTACTCCTGCGCGGTGGTGGTGTGGGAGATGCTGGCCGGCCGTGGGCTGGTTCCCCACGGCACCGTGGGCGAGATGATGGCGGCCATGTCGCACCCGGTGGTGCCGCCGCTGACGGACTTCCGTCCGGACGTGGAGCCGTCGCTGGAGGCGGTGCTGCGCCGCGCGCTGGCGCCTTCGCCGGCGGACCGGTACGCGCGGGCGGATGAGTTCGCGCGGGCGCTCAACGCGGAGCTCTTGCGCTCGGGCAATCCCATGGGCGCGGAGGAGGTGGGCGAGTTCGTCCGCGCCATCTGCCCGGAGGCCTTCGCCGAGCAGCGCAAGCTGACGTCCAGCGTGCACGGGGAGCGGCGCACGCCGTCGCCCGCGCCCCGGAGCGGCGGTTCGGGCACGGGGTTGTATGGAGGCCCCGGAACCGGCTCCGGGAGCAACGAGGCGCCCGTCGCGGCGGCCCTCCCGGAGGCGCCGGCCGGTAACAGGCCGAACACCGGGCGCATCGACGTGGACGGCGCGGCGCTGGGGCCGGGGGGCACGTTCGTGTCCCATCCCTCGGGCTCGGGTTCGGGCTCCGGTGGCGTGGCCAGGTCCACGTCAGGATCCGGCGGCGTGGCGCGCAGCACCGACGAAGTGGACGCGGCCGCGCTGGGCGCCACGGCGGTGCACCTGTCGCCCGCGACGCCCCAGGGCGCCGTGGTGGCGGGGGCTTCCGGACAAGTGCCGGCGGTGCAGCCCGAGTCCCGCCGTCCGGTGGCGCGGATCGCCGTGGCGGCGCTGCTCCTGGTGGGCGCCTCCGTGGGCATCACCGCCTACGTGCTGCGCCCGCACGCGTCCGAGCAGCCCGTCGTGGTCCCCCAGACGCTCCCGCCGTCCGAGCCGGTGGTGACCGCCGCGCCC